>NZ_JAWPBF010000001.1:418644-613249 GCF_033341895.1 Citrobacter sp. HN-141
TTTGGTGGAGCTAAGCGGGATCGAACCGCTGACCTCTTGCATGCCATGCAAGCGCTCTCCCAGCTGAGCTATAGCCCCACGATGCCTTTACGTACCAAATTCATTGGGATTAAATTTGGTGGAGCTAAGCGGGATCGAACCGCTGACCTCTTGCATGCCATGCAAGCGCTCTCCCAGCTGAGCTATAGCCCCGTCACGTAAAGCTTGTCGAGTTGACGGGCGGCATCATATGAATTCCCTTCGCGTGTGTCAACGGCAAAATTAACTCATAGAATTCAATCGCTGAAAAAGCAGGCAAATGAAGAACATTGCGCAACAACTCGTATTCAGTAGTTAAACGCGTCACGGTTTCTACTAAAATGGTGCTATAAAATGAGCCACTAATTAACCCCACGACTATTCAGGGAATCGTTATGTTCAAGGAACGGATGACGCCAGAAGAACTTGCTAATCTGACCGGATACAGCCGACAGACCATCAATAAATGGGTGCGCAAGGAAGGTTGGGCTACTTCACCCAAACCCGGCGTTCAGGGCGGTAAAGCCCGTCTGGTTCACGTTACCGAACAAGTTCGTGAATACATTCGCAGCGCTGAGCGTTCAGCGGAAGGCTTATCAGATAATTTATCTTTATCCGGTGACACCTCCATCGAAGCTCTACTGATTAGGCTCGCCAAAGAAATGACACCATCAGAACAGAAAATGTTTACGTCACTGATCCTGCGTGAAGGCATTACGGGTTTATTACAACGCTTAGGGATCCGCGACAACAAATAATATGAAAAAATTACGCAGCAAAATGACGACCGAAGAGCTGGCTGAATGTCTCGGGGTTGCCAAACAAACCGTCAATCGTTGGATCAGAGAACAAAACTGGACCACCGAAAAGTTTCCCGGCGTTAAAGGGGGTCGTGCAAGGCTGATTCATATTGATGCCGGCGTCCGAGAGTTTCTTCTCAACATTCCAGCTTTTCGCAAGGTGCCGGAATTTTATCAGGCAGAAGAACCGCTTGCCGAGTATACACACGTGGTTCGCAGTCACGCCTGCCGTCAGATAATCAGCGCACTGGATAACATGTCGCCAACGGAACAGGAAAAGCTGGCGATGTATATTTCGCGCGAAGGTATTCGCACTTTCCTGACCCGTCTGGGCATTGATGAGTCTGAATAAATGCCAAAAAAACGGCAGGGTGTGCGCCTGCCGTTTTTTCATCTCTTAAACCCGTCTTACTGCTGACTTTCACGCTCAGCAATAAACGCCAGTGCTTTGTTAATACGTTCAATGCTGCGAGACTTACCAATCGCATGCACCGTAACGTCTAACGCCGGAGACTGACCCGCACCGGTTACGGCTACGCGCAGCGGCATCCCGACTTTACCCATACCCACTTCCAGCTCGTCAGCGGTTGCCTGAATCGCGTGGTGCACGTTTTCCGCGGTCCATTCGCTGATAGCAGCCAGTTTGTCGCGAACCACTTCCAGTGGCTGACGCGCAACCGGACGCAGGTGTTTCTTCGCCGCATCGGCATCGAACTCAGCAAAGTCTTCGTAGAAGTAGCGGCAGCTCTGCGCCATCTCTTTCAGCGTCTTGCAGCGTTCACCCAGCAGTTTTACCAGCTCAGACAACTGCGGGCCGACGCGCGTATCGATATTTTCCTGCTCAATGTGCCACTGCAGATGCGTTGCCACATATTCCGGTGCCAGTGCATTAATGTAGTGATGGTTCAGCCACTGCAGTTTTTCAGTGTTGAACGCGCTCGCAGACTTGCTCACCGCACCGAGAGAGAACAGCTTGATCATTTCTTCACGGGTGAAGATCTCCTGATCGCCGCTGGACCAGCCCAGACGCACCAGATAGTTCAGCAGCGCTTCCGGCAGGTAACCGTCGTCGCGATACTGCATCACGCTGACCGCACCGTGACGTTTAGAAAGTTTTTTACCGTCGTCGCCGTTGATCATCGACACGTGTGCATAAACCGGCACCGGCGCATTCAGCGCTTTCAGGATGTTGATCTGACGCGGGGTGTTGTTGATATGGTCTTCACCACGAATAACGTGAGTGATTTCCATATCCCAGTCGTCGACAACCACGCAGAAGTTGTAGGTCGGGGAACCGTCGGTACGGCGGATGATCAGATCGTCCAGCTCCTGGTTGCTGAATTCGATCGGCCCACGGATCTGGTCATCAAAAATAACGGACCCGTCCTGCGGGTTGGCAAAGCGTACTACGCAAGGTTCATCGGCGGCATGATGCTCATGACCGTGGCGGCAGCGACCGTCGTAACGCGGTTTCTCGCCATTCGCCATCTGCTCTTCGCGCAGCGCGTCCAGACGCTCTTTGGAGCAGTAGCATTTATACGCGGTGCCTGCTTCCAGCATCTCATCGATGACAGCATTATAACGATCAAAACGTTTAGTCTGGAAATACGGGCCTTCATCCCACTCCAGATTCAGCCAGTTCATGCCATCCATAATGGCTTCAATAGCTTCCGGCGTGGAGCGTTCGAGATCGGTGTCTTCAATACGCAGCACAAACTCACCGCCATGGTTACGTGCAAAAAGCCAGGAATAAAGAGCAGTACGCGCACCGCCGACGTGCAGGTAACCTGTCGGGCTTGGCGCGAAGCGAGTTTTGATTTTCATGAAATGGCCTTACGTTTATAAAGATGCCGACAACCGGCAAATCCAGGGAAGATTATCAGGCTGGTATTCTATCACTGTGGTCTGATTCCTCAATGTTCATCGGGTCGGAACATCACGCTTTGCCATTTTCGTATACAAATCATGCTGCATGGATTGTTTTGCGATCGTTTTGTTTAAATTTACGACGAACGAACAATTTCTTTAGAAAATGCGTTGACTCATTTTCAACTCTCCCTATAATGCGACTCCACACAGCGGGGGTGATTAGCTCAGCTGGGAGAGCACCTCCCTTACAAGGAGGGGGTCGGCGGTTCGAACCCGTCATCACCCACCAACTACTTTAAGTAGTCTCCGCCGTGTAAAGTAAGAAATTGAGAAGTGGGTGATTAGCTCAGCTGGGAGAGCACCTCCCTTACAAGGAGGGGGTCGGCGGTTCGATCCCGTCATCACCCACCACTTTCTCGCCAGCTGGATTTCTTACAATAAAATGAAGTACCGAAGTGGGTGATTAGCTCAGCTGGGAGAGCACCTCCCTTACAAGGAGGGGGTCGGCGGTTCGATCCCGTCATCACCCACCACTTCGGGTCGTTAGCTCAGTTGGTAGAGCAGTTGACTTTTAATCAATTGGTCGCAGGTTCGAATCCTGCACGACCCACCAATGTAAAAAGGCGCCCTAAAGGCGCCTTTTTGCTATCCGCGATTTATAAGATTCGAACCTGCAGCAGGTTCGGGTCGAACGTAGTGAGACAACGGAGCCGTTCACGGCGACGGCCCAAAGGGCGAGCAAAGCGAGTCATCCTGCACGCCCCACCAATGTAAAAAGGCGCCCTAAAGGCGCCTTTTTGCTATCTGCGATTTATAAGATTCCAACCTGCTCGCCTGATGCGCTGCGCTTATCAGGCCTACAGACAATACCGCACGCGTAGGCCGGATAAGACGTTAGTCGCCATCCGGCACAGACATCATACCGTTAGCGCCGCTACCAGTTTTTCCAGAGCTGGCGTTGCTTGTTGTTGGTCGTACACAATATACAAATCCGCCGGAATACGTTCCTCTAACGGTCGAAATACCACGCCAGGCCAACTCATCTGCGCATAACTGTCAGCAATTAACGTAATACCAATCCCCATGCTGATCATCGCCAGTACCGTTTGCGGCTCCCTCACCTCACGAATAATCATCGGGGAAAATCCAGCACTCAGGCAAACGCGCTGCAAAAATGCCCAGTCCGTATGAATGGAAGGCATCGTGACAAAATATTCATTTCTCAGCGCCTCCAGCGGTACGGATTCACTGGCAGTAAGAGGATGCTCTTCCGGCATGGCAACCAGAAAAGAGGACTCATGCAAGCGTAGACTGGTAAACCCGGGAGAAAGCTCCGTAGCCATCCGCCAAATTCCCGCATCCAGTTCACGCCGTTCCAGCATCGTCATCTGCATAGCGGGCATGTTCTCGCGAAACAGCACCTCAACATTGGGATTATCCTTCAGAAAACGCCGCATCACCGGGCGCATTTTGCCCCACATCGCAGTACCGATAACGCCAAGCTCAATTCGCCCTGCCTCACCACGACCAATCTGCTCCACTCTCGCCAGCGCCTGATTGGCACTGGATAACAGTCGGCGCGACTCTTCCATCAATATTTTTCCGGCGTGAGTTAACGCCACGCTGCGGGAATGACGGATAAATAGCAAAGTGCCGAGCTGTTGCTCCAGCTCTTTAATATGGGTACTGAGCGGCGGTTGCGACATATTCAGGCGAGCAGCGGCACGTCCAAAATGCAGTTCTTCTGCGACAGCAAGAAAATAACGCAGTAACTTCAGATCGATGCGGTGCGTGCGTTCCATGGATAATGCGCTCCTGAAATAAGGATAATGCGCAAAGTTACCACATTGCCTCGCAGAAGATGAAACGGCGGGTATCAGAACCCGCCGCCAATGGAGCGTTAATGTGCCGGTGATTTCTGCGCCAGTCGTTCAGGCTCATGCTTGTACTTAAAGAACAATGCAAAGATAACCGCCAGAGCCAGCGCATATGCGGCAAACACCAGCCAGATGGTCTGCCAATCCTTGACGCCATCGACAGAAAAATAGTCCACCGCCATACCGCTCAGGATTGAACCCACCCACGCGCCAACGCCATTTACCATCGTCATAAACAGCCCCTGCGCACTGGCGCGAATATTAGAGCTAACCTCCTGCTCGACAAATACCGACCCTGAGATATTGAAGAAATCAAACGCACAGCCGTAGACAATCATCGACATCAGCAGCAGCACAAAACCAAACGGCGACGGATCGCCAAAGGCAAAGAAGCCAAAACGCAGCGTCCATGCCAGCATGCTCATCAGCATCACCGTTTTAATGCCAAAGCGTTTAAGGAAGTACGGAATAGTGAGAATAAAACCCACCTCCGCCATCTGTGAAACAGAAAGCAATATGGAGGGGTACTTCACCACAAAGCTGTCGGCAAATTCCGGGTTACGGGCAAAATCATGCAGGAACGGATTGCCAAAGACATTAGTGATTTGCAGCACCGCCCCCAGCATCATCGCAAACAAAAAGAAGATTGCCATCTGCGGTTTTTTAAACAGGACAAAGGCGTCCAGACCAAGCTTGCTGGCAAGGGTGGTGCTTGCTTTCTTCTCAGCAACCGGGATTTTCGGCAACGTAAGCGCATACAGAGCCAGCAGCAGCGATGCACCTGATGCGATATACAACTGCGCGCTGCTCAGTTCCAGCCCCATCAGGCTGACTGTCCACATCGCCACAATAAACCCTATGGTGCCAAACACGCGGATTGGCGGGAACGCGGTGACCGGATCCTGACCCGATTGCGCCAGGCACGAGTATGAGACGCTGTTCGATAACGCAATCGTCGGCATATACGCCATTGCGTTAACCAGCATCACCCAAAACATGGTCTGTGGATCGGTAACGGTTGTGGCATATAACAACACGCCCGCACACACCAGATGACAAAGCATATAGGCGCGCTCGGCGCGTAGCCATTTATCGGCAATAATACCCATAATGCCCGGCATGATAATCGCCGCCAGCCCTTTCGAACTGTAAATCATACCGACGTTCGCGCCGGTAAAATCCAGGGTGTTAATCATGTAAGAACCCAGGGTTACCAGCCAGCTTCCCCAGATAAAATATTGCAAAAACGACATGAGCTTTAAGCGAGATGCGATACCCATTTTTCCGTTCCTTGCCATAAAGTAAGACCCCGCAAGCGGGGTCATTTTTTAGTTATTCAGGCCAGTTTGCGCAAGAATCCGCAGATCAAATTGATGAAATTCTGCCGGGAGAGTTCCGCCGCTGCCAGCGTCTGCGCGTGGGATAATTTCACATCACCCAAACCTTCCGCCAGGTTGGTGATGGCTGCCACCGCAACCACTTTCAGACCGCAGTGTCGCGCAGAGATAACTTCAGGCACCACCGACATCCCCACCACGTCGCCACCGATGATTTGCATCATGCGGATTTCTGCCGCGGTTTCAAAGTTCGGTCCCGGATAAGAAACAAATACACCTTCACTCAGCGGGAACCCTTCCTCAGCGGCAACGGTTTGCAGGACCGCACGGTAGTCAGCATCATAGGCATTCGCCAGCGAAAAGAATCGCTCGCCAAAACGCTCATCGTTAAGTCCCACCATCGGTGTGCCCGGCATTGTATTAATGTGATCGCTAAGCGCAACAAGGCTACCCGGTCCGACTTCAGGACGTAAAGAACCTGCGGCATTGGTGCAAAACAGTAGCTCACAACCCAACAGCTTCAGCGTACGAATGGCATCCGTCATCACCGTCATGCCGCGACCTTCATAGAAATGTCCACGTCCTTTCATACAGGCCACCGGAATTCCCGCCAGATTCCCCAGCACCAGCTCACCAGCATGACCGTGTACGGTGCTCACCGGGAACCCCGGCAGTTTCTCGTAAGAGATGGCCACCGCATCCTCAATTTGATCCGCCAACGCCCCCAGGCCGGAGCCGAGGATAAAGGCTACGCGCGGCGTAAAATCCGGCTTGTAACCACGAATGATATCGGCGCTATACCAGGGATTTTGCGAGAAAAGAGAGTGGCTCATGAGATGTCCTTAATACTGAGTAATCGAAAATAACGTAGCGTACCGCACTGTTATAGCGAGACTGCGCAATCGATTACCAATACCGTTTATCCCAACAACCGATAGTAAATCTGTATCGATGAGTTGCACTAAATCAGCCTGAAATCACATTATTTTTGAGCCAGAAATGGCACAGGAATACAGATACATGAAGGTTTGGGATTTTTATGATTAAACTCCACTCGCCGTATTGTCACTGAAGTTCTGTTCGCTGATGCCGATACTCATGTTTTATGGCGCGAGGAATCCGTATGACAACTATCAACGTTTCCACCCCAACTCTTCAAAGCAGTAGCGGCGGCGGAAAAGCATCAGCCGGGAATGACATCTCCGCACAGATTGCACAAATCACCCAAAAGATAACTAAGCTAACCCAGCAGCTCAAAGATATCCCCAATAGCAGTGGCAGCGTTGAGCAGAAGCGCGAGCAGCAGGAGCTTATTCAGACTCAAATCAAGATGTTACAAGCACAGCTGGCTCAATTGTTGCGCCAGCAGGCCGAGGAGTCACAGCAAAAGCAAAGCGCCGATCAAAGAAAAGCTGAGGGCGTCAACAATGCTACCGATCCACATCGGGTCGATATTTATATCTGATACAACGGATCGCGTGCCCGACCGGCGGTTAATTCACTGGCCTGCATGCGCACCACGTCCCACAGCGCCTGGGCCGCAGTCGATAAAGAACGATTTTTACGTCGTGCCAGCATCAGTTGTCGTTCCACAACCGGCGTCAGGCGTTTAACCTGCAAATGGCTGCCCTCCGGTAAAGGGAGCGCCAGCGCGGGCAGCACGCTGATACCAATCCCCGCCTCAACCATCGGGAAAAGCGTGGCCGGGTGACCAATCTCCTGAACAATATTGGCCTCAATGGAAAAGTGGGCCAGCGCCGCATCGATCAATGGTCGACTGCCGGAAGCGTAATCCTGTAATACCAGGCGCTCATGGTATAAATCCTGCCAATTTACCCATTCGCGTTGGGCTAGCGGATGATCCTCTCGACACAGCAACAGGAACGGTTCGGATAACACCGCTTCACACTGTAGATCGGTCACTGCGCCAGGATCTATCACAATGCCAAAATCCACCTCGCCCTGACGAATACTCTCCAGCACCCACTGTTGTGGACGATCGTGCAGCACAAAATCGATCGCTGGATAAAGCTGATTGCTCTGGGCAATACACTGGGGAATAAGGTGGGCAGAGATCGTCTGGCTGGCGGCAACGCGCACCGTTCCGGTTAACTGCGTTCCCACCTGGCCTGCTTCGCGCAGCGTGCTGTGCAGTTCATCCAGAATACGTTCCAACCGCGCCGCCAACTGGTGCCCTGCTTCCGTCAGCACCACTTCCCGCGTTGTTCTATCTAACAACCGCACACCCGTCTGCGCTTCCAGCTCTTTAACGCTGTGGCTGACCGCAGACTGGCTTAAGCCAATGATATCCCCCGCCCGGCTAAAGCTTTTGGCCTGAGCGACGGTAACAAAGATACGGAGCTGACGCAGAGAGTAATTCATCTATTCGATTCATATATGGATGCAATAAATCAATTTTATTTCTCAAATGGAAAAACGCAAAATGTTCCTACCGAATTTCAGGAGCTTTTATGAAACTTTTTCGTATCCTTGATCCGTTCACGATAACGTTGATTACGGTCGTATTACTGGCGTCCTTTTTCCCGGCCGAGGGTGGCTTTGTGCCTTTCTTTGAAGGCTTAACCACCGCAGCCATTGCCCTGTTGTTTTTTATGCACGGGGCGAAGCTTTCGCGTGAAGCCATTATTGCCGGCGGTAGTCACTGGCGTTTGCATCTGTGGGTGATGTGCAGCACGTTTGTTGTTTTCCCGGTGCTGGGCGTTCTGTTCGCCTGGTGGGCGCCGGTTAATGTTGACCCGATGCTGTACACCGGTTTCCTGTACCTGTGTATTTTGCCGGCCACGGTGCAGTCGGCAATCGCCTTTACGTCGCTGGCGGGGGGTAACGTTGCCGCCGCCGTGTGTTCCGCTTCGGCCTCCAGTCTGCTGGGTATTTTTCTCTCGCCGTTGCTGGTTGGTCTGGTAATGAATATGCACGGCGCAGAAGGCAGTCTGGAGCAGGTGGGGAAAATCATGCTGCAACTGCTGCTGCCGTTCGTACTGGGACATCTTTCACGTCCGTGGATTGGTAACTGGGTGTCCCGACATAAAAAATGGATCGCCAAAACGGACCAATCCTCCATCTTACTGGTAGTGTACTCCGCCTTCAGTGAAGCCGTGGTTAACGGAATCTGGCACAAAGTGGGGATTGGCTCGCTGCTGTTTATCGTGGTGGTCAGCATCGTATTGCTGGCAATCGTGATTGGCATCAACGTCTTTGTTGCGCGTAAATGCGGCTTCAACAAAGCCGATGAGATCACCATTGTCTTTTGCGGATCGAAAAAGAGCCTGGCGAATGGGATCCCAATGGCAAATATTCTGTTCCCGACCTCAGTGATAGGAATGATGGTGCTGCCGTTGATGATCTTCCATCAAATTCAGCTGATGGTGTGTGCTGTGCTGGCACGTCGCTACAAGCAACAAACGGACGCATTGCAGGCGCAGCAGAAAAGCCGCACCGCAAAAGCTTAGAGTGGGCGTTTCAAGGGCTGTACCAGTTGGGTCAGCCCCTCTGTTTTAATCAGCAGCGTGATTTGCATCAACTCGCCGAGCTTGCCCGGCGGGAATTCATCCTTACGGGCAAACCACAGCAGATACTCTTCCGGTACATCAATCAGCCGACGCCCTTTATATTTGCCAAAGGGCATCACGGTATTGGCGATTTCAACCAGCTGCTCTTTTTCCATCTCAGGCACCCAGTAAGCGGATCATTTCAGCTTCATCGATCACGGCAATACCCAGTTCCTGCGCTTTTGCCAGTTTCGACCCCGCCGCTTCACCGGCAATCACCAGGTCGGTTTTCTTCGATACGCTACCGGCCACTTTTGCACCCAACTCGGTCAGTCGCGCTTTGGCGTCATCACGCGACATCTGGCTCAGGCTCCCGGTCAGCACCACCGTTTTACCCGCGAAGGGGCTGTCGATTTCTTCAGCGTTGATAACCACCGGCGCTGGCCAGTGAATCCCCTGCTCCAAAAGCTGGACGATCACCTCGCGGTTACTCTCTTCGGCAAAGAAATTAAACACGTGGGTCGCTACCACGATGCCGACATCCGGCACTTTTTGCAGCTCTTCAATGGAAGCCGCTTCCAGCGCCTCAAGGGTGCCAAAATGCGCCGCAAGACCAGCCGCCGTAGCTTCGCCGACTTCGCGAATACCCAGCGCGTAGAGAAAACGGGCAAACGTCGTCTCTTTTGCTTTTTCCAGCGCATTCACCACGTTTTGCGCCGATTTCGGTCCCATGCGATCAAGACCGGTCAGCTTACCTGCGGTCAGCGTGAAGAGATCCGCTGGCGTGTGGACATACTCTTTCTCGACCAGTTGATCGATAATTTTGTCGCCCATGCCGTCAACGTCCAGCGCGCGGCGGGAAACGAAGTGTTTCAGTGATTCCTTACGCTGCGCTCCGCAGATTAAACCACCGGTACAGCGAGTGACTGCTTCGCCTTCCACACGCTCAACGTCAGAGTTGCATACCGGACAGTGGGTGGGAAACTCAATTTCACGCGTATCGTCCGGGCGTTCGGAAAGCACGACGTTCACTACCTGCGGGATGACATCGCCCGCACGGCGAATGACGACTTTATCGCCAATACGCAAACCAAGACGCTCAATTTCATCCGCATTGTGCAAGGTGGCGTTACTGACCAACACCCCGGCAACCTGAACTGGCTCAAGGCGAGCCACGGGTGTAATCGCCCCGGTGCGTCCAACCTGAAACTCAACATCGCGTACGAAGGTCATTTGCTCCTGCGCCGGGAACTTGAAGGCCACCGCCCAGCGCGGCGCGCGAGCGACAAAACCCAGTTGCTCCTGCAACGCCATGGAGTTGACTTTGATCACCACACCATCGATATCGAATCCCAGCGTCGGTCGGTCTTCTTCAACCTTATGATAGTAAGCAAGTACTTCCTCCGGAGAGTCGCAAAGCGTAACTCTGTCGCTCACCGGCAATCCCCACTCTTTAAATTGCAGCAGACGGCCCAGGTGGGTATCAGGCAACACACCACCTTCCAGCACACCAACGCCATAGCAGAAGAAAGTAAGCGGTCGCTTCGCTGTGATACGCGGATCGAGCTGGCGCAATGACCCGGCCGCCGCGTTACGCGGGTTAGCAAACACTTTGTTGCCAGTACGGCGGGCCTCTTCGTTAATTTTTTCAAATCCGGCCTGCGGCAGGAACACTTCACCGCGCACTTCCAGACGCGTCGGAATGTTATCGCCACGCAGTTTTAACGGGATCGCACGAATGGTGCGCACGTTCGAGGTAATATCCTCACCCGTAGTACCATCACCACGCGTTGCGGCACTGACCAGCACACCGTTTTCATACAGGATACTGACCGCCAGCCCGTCCAGCTTCAGTTCGCAGCACCAGGTTAGTTTGTCCGTACTCTTCAGTCTGTCCTGCACACGCTTGTTGAAGGCGAGAAAGCTCTCTTCATCAAACACGTTATCCAGCGACAGCATCGGCACTTCATGACGGATCTGGCTGAACGCCGCCAGAGGTGCGGCACCTACGCGCTGGGTGGGTGAATCGGGCGTGACAAGTTCAGGATGCTGCGCTTCCAGTTCACGCAGTTCGCGCATCAGGCGATCATATTCCGCATCAGGAATTTCCGGCGCGTCCATCACATGGTAAAGATACTCATGATGGCGAAGCGTGGTTCGCAGTTCTGTCAGTTGTTGTTCGATTGATTCCATATCGCACCATCAATGATAAAAAACCCCCGACAGGCGGGGGTTCAGAAAGGAGAGGTCACGCCAGAGGAAAATCAGGCGTGAGATTCTTTAACTTCGCGGATGCGGTCCTGATACTCGCGCAGTTTCTGCGGCGTCATCATACGACGTTGATCGTCGAGCACCACACCACCCACTTCATCGGCAATGTGCTGTGCGGACTGCAGCATCAGCTTGAAGTTTTGCAGCTCGTCGCCATAGGACGGAACCTGCATAAAGATAGTGACGCCCGGCGTGCTGAAATTGCCGGTCATCTCAGGGTCAAACGTCCCTGGGTTAACCATATTGGCAAGGCTGAACAGAGACGGACCGCTGCCATCCGGGCTCAAATGACGATGGAAAATATCCATATCGCCAAACTTAAAACCGGCTTGCTGAATGCTGTTGAGCAACACTTCACCGTTGAGCTCGCTACCGTGATGCGCCGCAACGTTCATAATAATGACCGCTTCTTTACGCTGCGGTTTTTCAGCAACAGGCGCTTCTTCAACTACCGGCTCAGGCTGCGGTTGATGCTCAACGGCAGGCTCTGCGGGCTGGAAAGTCTGCGGCGCAGGTTGCGGTGCTTGCTGCACGGGCTGCTGAACCTGCGGAGCAACGGGCTGATGCTGCATCGGCTGCTGCACAGGTTGTTGCTGAACAGGCTGATGTTGCACCGGCTGCTGCGGTTGTACAGGCTGCGGCTGCTGCTGAGCATGCGGCGGCGGTACCGGCGCTTGTGCAGGCTGCGGCGCGGGTTGACGCGGCTGAGCAGACGCATAAGGCGGCTGGTACTGGTGTTGCGGCGACTGAGGAGGAACACCATGTTCCTGCGCGCTGCCGGGGGCATGATTCACACGATGCACGCGGACTTCGCCCACGCCTTCGTCTTCCTCGACGTTGTCGTCGTAGGAATCCTCGTCATCACGTTTAGACTTCATGCGTTTCAGTGGGCGATCGCGGAATATAGAAGACCGTTCTTTACGGCTAGTCCAGAAACCATGTACCAGTAAAGCGATTATGGCGATCGCGCCAACAATGATTAATATCAGACGCAAATCCTGCATCATTATATTCTCTGTTGTTCTAACACCTTGCCACCACGGCAAACATTTACTCACTAAGAGTATTTGCCGATTACGCCAAGTGCAAGTGCACTCTTGGCTTTCACGGCATAAAGATGAATAAAAACGTGCTTTTTGCTGTTTTTTCGAACATTTCTGAACAGCCTAACGCTCAACAACCCGGTAAGATACGCAAAGTTTACCAGAGCTCATATAACAAGGAGTATGTCCTGACCATGGTTTCATCATCTGCAGTTGTACCTCGCAGCGGTTTTTATTACTTTTCTCAGGGATGGAAACTCATCACGCAACCGGGAATTCGTCGCTTTGTTATCCTGCCTTTACTGGTGAATATTTTGCTGATGGGCGGCGCATTCTGGTGGCTGTTTACGCAACTGGACAGTTGGATCCCCGCGCTGATGAGCCACGTCCCGAGCTGGCTACAGTGGCTCAGCTATTTGCTATGGCCGATTGTGACTGTCTCCGTGCTACTGGTGTTTGGCTACCTGTTCTCCACCATCGCCAACTGGATCGCCGCACCGTTTAACGGCTTGTTGGCAGAACAACTCGAAGCTCGCCTGACGGGCGCGACGCCGCCTGACACTGGCGTTCTTGGCATCATGAAAGATGTGCCGCGTATTATGAAGCGTGAATGGCAAAAGCTGGCGTGGTATCTCCCGCGCGCCTTTGTGTTATTGCTCCTCTATTTTATCCCCGGCGTGGGGCAGACCGTCGCACCTGTACTGTGGTTCCTGTTCAGCGCGTGGATGCTGGCTATTCAATATTGTGATTATCCGTTCGACAACCACAAAGTGCCCTTTAAAGAGATGCGGATCGCCCTGCGCACACGCAAAGTCACCAACATGCAGTTTGGTGCGCTAACCAGTCTGTTTACGATGATCCCGGTGCTCAATCTGTTCATCATGCCAGTTGCGGTTTGTGGTGCCACGGCGATGTGGGTAGACTGCTACCGTGCTAAACACGCGTTATGGAAGTAATGCAAAAATGTGTAAAACAGGGATGGCTTATGCCGTCCCTTATTCCATACTGACGTCGAATATTTCCTTTCTGAATATAGATATGCTAAATCCTTACTTCCCCATACTTTCTCAACAGGTATGCTGAAGCGGTATCCCAATTTCATACAGTTAAGGACAGGCCATGAGTAAGATTTTTGAAGACAACTCGCTGACTATCGGTCATACGCCGCTGGTTCGACTGAACCGTATCGGTAACGGACGCATTCTGGCGAAGGTGGAGTCACGTAACCCGAGCTTCAGCGTCAAATGCCGTATCGGTGCCAATATGATTTGGGATGCCGAAAAACGTGGTGTACTGAAGCCGGGCGTTGAGTTGGTCGAACCGACCAGCGGTAACACCGGGATCGCGCTGGCCTACGTTGCTGCCGCCCGTGGTTACAAACTCACCCTGACGATGCCAGAAACCATGAGCATTGAGCGTCGCAAGTTGCTGAAGGCATTGGGTGCAAACCTGGTGCTGACCGAAGGCGCGAAAGGCATGAAGGGCGCGATTCAAAAGGCAGAAGAGATTGTTGCCAGCGACCCAGAAAAATTCCTGCTGCTTCAGCAATTCAGCAACCCGGCGAACCCGGAAATCCACGAGAAAACCACCGGCCCGGAAATCTGGGAAGATACCGACGGTCAGGTTGATGTGTTTATCTCTGGCGTCGGTACCGGCGGTACGCTGACCGGGGTGACTCGCTACATTAAAGGGACCAAGGGCAAAACGGACCTCATCACCGTTGCCGTTGAGCCGACAGACTCGCCGGTTATCGCCCAGGCGCTGGCGGGTGAAGAGCTGAAACCAGGCCCGCATAAAATTCAGGGCATTGGCGCAGGCTTCATTCCTGGTAACCTTGACCTGAAGCTTATCGATAAAGTGGTTGCCATCACTAATGATGAAGCGATTTCCACGGCGCGCCGCCTGATGGAAGAAGAAGGTATTCTGGCAGGTATCTCTTCAGGTGCTGCGGTTGCTGCCGCGCTTAAGCTCCAGGAAGATGAAACCTTTACCAATAAGAATATAGTGGTTATTCTACCGTCATCGGGTGAGCGTTATCTGAGCACTGCACTGTTTGCCGATCTCTTCACTGAGAAAGAACTGCAACAGTAATGCCAGCATGTTAAATACGCGTAAAAAAGCACCCTTTTGGGTGCTTTTTTGTGGCCTGCTTCAAAGTTTCAACCCACCTGGCATTGATTCAGCCCGCCGGAACTGGTATTTAACCAAACTAATTATTTTGATGCGCGAAATTAATCGTTACAGGAAAAGCGCTAGCTGAATCGATTTTATGATTTGGTTCAACTCTTCCTTTCGCGGCATAATGTTTAATGACGAACGAAACGTCAGCGGCAAGAAGTTGCCAGCAACGGATTGCACCGAACTCCTTTTGTGTCGCGTCCTGTTTACGTCGACGCTAACAATACAGGCTAAAGTTGAACCGCCAGGCTAGACTTTAGTTCCACAACACTAAACCTATAAGTTGGGGAAATATAATGTTCCAGCAAGAAGTTACCATTACCGCTCCGAACGGTCTGCATACTCGCCCTGCTGCTCAGTTTGTTAAAGAAGCAAAAGGCTTTACGTCTGAAATCACTGTGACTTCCAACGGCAAAAGCGCTAGCGCAAAAAGCCTGTTTAAGCTGCAGACTCTGGGCCTGACTCAGGGCACCGTTGTTACCCTTTCCGCAGAAGGCGAAGACGAGCAGAAAGCAGTTGAGCATCTGGTTAAACTGATGGCTGAACTCGAGTAAGTTCAACGAGTTCTTTTAAATATCAGTCACAAGTAAGGTAGGGTTATGATTTCAGGCATTTTAGCATCCCCGGGTATCGCTTTCGGCAAGGCACTGCTGCTGAAAGAAGACGAAATCGTCATTGACCGGAAAAAAATTTCTGCCGACAAGGTTGATCAGGAAGTTGAACGTTTTCTGAGCGGTCGTGCCAAGGCATCTGCGCAACTGGAAGCGATCAAAACCAAAGCTGGTGAAACATTCGGTGAAGAAAAAGAAGCCATCTTTGAAGGGCATATTATGCTGCTCGAAGATGAGGAGCTGGAGCAGGAAATCATAGCCCTGATTAAAGATAAGCACATGACGGCTGACGCAGCTGCGCATGAGATTATCGAAGGTCAGGCCACAGCCCTGGAAGAGCTGGATGATGAATACCTGAAAGAACGTGCGGCTGACGTACGTGACATCGGTAAACGCCTGCTGCGTAACATCCTGGGTCTGGCAATTATCGACCTGAGCGCTATCCAGGAAGAAGTAATCCTGGTTGCCGCTGACTTGACTCCGTCAGAAACCGCACAGCTGAACCTCGAGAAGGTGCTGGGTTTCATCACTGACGCAGGTGGACGTACCTCTCATACCTCAATCATGGCGCGTTCTTTGGAACTGCCTGCCATCGTAGGTACCGGTAGCGTCACCTCTCAGGTGAAAAACGACGACTATCTGATTCTGGATGCCGTAAACAATCAGGTTTACGTCAACCCAACTAACGACGTTATCGAACAACTGCGTGCCGTTCAGGAGCAGGTTGCTACCGAGAAAGCGGAACTCGCTAAGCTAAAAGATCTGCCCGCTATCACGCTGGACGGTCACCAGGTTGAAGTGTGTGCCAACATCGGTACCGTTCGTGACGTTGAAGGCGCTGAGCGTAACGGCGCTGAAGGCGTGGGTCTGTACCGTACCGAATTCCTGTTCATGGACCGTGAATCGCTGCCGACTGAAGAAGAACAGTTTGCTGCATATAAAGCGGTTGCTGAAGCGTGTGGCTCTCAGGCGGTCATCGTCCGTACCATGGACATCGGCGGCGATAAAGAGCTGCCGTACATGAACTTCCCGAAAGAAGAGAACCCGTTCCTGGGCTGGCGTGCCGTGCGTATCGCCATGGATCGTAAAGAGATCCTGCGTGACCAGGTTCGCGCTATTCTGCGCGCCTCTGCTTTCGGCAAACTGCGCATCATGTTCCCAATGATCATCTCTGTTGAAGAAGTGCGTGCACTGCGCAAAGAGATCGAAATCTACAAACAGGAACTGCGCGACGAAGGTAAAGCATTTGACGAGAGCATTGAGATTGGCGTGATGGTGGAAACACCGGCTGCGGCAACAATTGCGCGTCATTTAGCCAAAGAAGTTGATTTCTTTAGTATCGGCACCAATGATTTAACGCAGTACACCCTGGCAGTTGACCGTGGTAATGATATGATTTCACACCTTTACCAACCGATGTCGCCATCTGTTCTGACGCTGATCAAGCAAGTTATTGATGCTTCTCATGCTGAAGGCAAATGGACCGGCATGTGTGGTGAGCTTGCAGGCGACGAACGTGCTACACTTCTGTTGCTGGGGATGGGTCTGGACGAATTCTCTATGAGCGCCATTTCTATCCCGCGCATTAAGAAGATTATCCGTAACACGAACTTCGAAGATGCGAAGGTGTTAGCAGAGCAGGCTCTTGCTCAACCGACAACGGACGAGTTAATGACGCTGGTTAACAAGTTCATTGAAGAAAAAACAATCTGCTAATCCACGAGATGCGGCCCAATTTACTGCTTAGGAGAAGATCATGGGTTTGTTCGATAAACTGAAATCTCTGGTTTCTGATGATAAGAAAGACACCGGAACTATTGAGATTATAGCTCCGCTCTCTGGCGAGATCGTCAACATCGAAGACGTGCCGGATGTAGTTTTTGCTGAAAAAATCGTTGGTGATGGCATCGCTATCAAACCAACCGGTAACAAAATGGTTGCCCCTGTTGATGGCACCATCGGCAAAATCTTTGAAACCAACCACGCTTTCTCTATCGAATCCGACAGCGGCATTGAGCTGTTTGTTCACTTCGGTATTGATACCGTTGAACTGAAAGGCGAAGGCTTCAAACGCATCGCTGAAGAAGGTCAGCGCGTGAAAGTGGGCGACCCGGTTATTGAATTCGATCTGCCGCTGCTGGAAGAAAAAGCCAAGTCTACCCTGACGCCGGTTGTTATCTCCAACATGGACGAAATCAAAGAGCTGATCAAACTGTCCGGTAGCGTGACAGTGGGTGAGACTCCGGTTATCCGCATCAAGAAGTAATTCTTGCGTAGGCCGGATAAGGCGTTTACGCCGCCATCCGGCAATCAGGCTGTACCTTGCCGGATGGCGCTACGCTTATCCGGCCTACGAAGAACGCTGTAACGTGGGCCAGATAAGGCGTATGCACCGCCATCCAGCATTAAATTTGTGAGGTGACCGGTCGGTAACACGCCTCGCGCATCAGGATTTTCATGCCTTCCGGCCCGCTTTCCAGCATCCGCCGTTCCGAATCCGCCACTAACAGTTCACAATCATAGCCACCCGTAATACCAAACATCGCTCGTGCCACGCAGATATCTTCCAGCGCTGCAGCCCCGCTGGTGTCAAAATGTCCAACGATGCGCCCATGCTGACGCACCACCAGTCGATAACTCTTCATCGCGCCTCCCCTGCCGGTGGCAGAATTAACTCATCACAACCGCACAAGTGCGTCCATGTCATCACTTCCAGCACGCGCTGTGCAGCATCGTGCGTGGCAGCAGTGAGTGGTTTCCCCTGCACGATACCGCTCACCAGTTCAGCGCAGAACAGATCGCCGGTCCCTTTCAGGTCCGTTTTCACCCGCGGATGGGCCAGCACCTCAACCGTTTCAGCCGTCACGACGGCAACCTGAATGACCTCCTCGGTTTCTCCCGGTGCGCTGGTAATTACCACCCATTTCAGCGTATCGGTGAGCAGCGATTTGGCTGCCGATATCGCTTCATCCAGCGTGCGACACGGTTTACCGCTCAACATCTGCAGCTCAAACACGTTTGGCGTCAGTCCCTGTGCCAGCGGTAGCAGATGTTTGCGATACGCCTCCGGTATTTCGGCCTTTACGTACATGCCGCTGTCCGTATCGCCAATCACTGGATCGACCAGAATACACAGATCCGGGTGGGTAGCCCGCACGGTCTCCAGCCACTGTGCCAGCAGAGCGATTTGTTCCGCACTGCCCATATACCCCGTGGTCACCGCTTTTAGCTCACGTAACGCATCGCGTTCATTTAAGGCGCGAAGATAGCCGCTAAACCAGTCTGCCGGGATAACACCGCCATAAAAGGTCTCATAATGTGGTGTATTGCTGAACAGCACCGTTGGGATTGCGGTGACGCGTAATCCCTGCGCTTTGATGGCTGGGACGGCGATACTGTTGCCTACGCTGCCATACATCACCTGTGACTGGACGGCGACGATATCGGTTTGTAACGCCCGATGCTTGTCGTCGAAGAGCACTGACTGTATTTCACTCTCCTGCTGCATAAACTTCTCCTCTCACTGGACAGCGGGCTATCGCCTCACTATTATCGTCATATGCTAAAATTCATTTTGTCATAGGTCAATAATGATCGACGGAAAAACCGCTAACGAAATTTTTGACAGTATTCGTCAACATGTCGCTACAGGCACCCTCGCCTCTGGCGAAACGCTTCCGCCAGTGCGCGAGCTGGCGACGACATTGAACGTCAACCGCAATACTGTCGCGGCGGCTTATAAACGACTGGTCACCTCCGGGCTGGCACTCAGTCTTGGGAGAAACGGGACGGTAATAAAAGGAATTTCCTCCCCTATCGCGCTGGAGGGAGGGAACCCGGATACCCCGCTTACCGACCTTTCCGGCGGAAATCCTGCGCCGACTTGTCTCCCCGATCTCAGTCGTTATTTCGCGAAAATAAATAAGAACCCTCGTCTGTATGGCGATGCCGTCGTATCGCCTGAGCTTAAAACCTGGGCCACACGCTGGATGCAGGATGCCCTCCCTGGCGTGGGAGAAATTGATATCACCAGCGGTGCTATTGATGCCATTGAACGACTACTGTGCGCCCATTTATTGCCGGGCGATAGCGTCGCGGTAGAAGATCCCTGCTTTTTAAGTAGTATCAATATGTTGCGTTATGCGGGCTTCTCAGCAAGCCCGGTCACCGTAGACAACGAAGGCATGCAACCCGACATGCTGGAGGCGGCGTTACAAAGAGGGGCGCGGGCAGTGATCCTGACGCCGCGGGCCCACAACCCGACGGGATGTAGCCTGAGCGCCTCACGCGCCGCCCAGTTACAAAAAATCCTGGCCCGCTATCCGCAGGTGCTGGTGATTGTCGACGACCACTTTGCACTGCTGTCTGCATGCCGTTGGCACCCGGTGATTGCCACGCAAACCACACACTGGGCGGTCGTCCGTTCAATGTCGAAAACATTAGGCCCGGACTTACGCCTTGCCATCGTTGCCAGCGATCCGGTCACTTCTGCAAAACTGCGGTTACGACTCAACGCCGGCAGTCAGTGGGTCAGCCATCTGCTGCAGGATTTAGCCTGCGCCTGCCTGAGCGATGAAGAGTATCAACGTAAGCTGGTGCAGACTCAGCGGTTTTACGCAACACAGCAGCAAAAACTGACCACCGCTCTCAGAGGATATGGCATTGATCTGCCCGTCGGTGATGGTCTGAATCTGTGGCTGCCTCTGGCGCACCACAGTCAATCACTTGCTTTTGCCCTGGCAAAATCCGGTTGGCTGGTACGCGAAGGTGAGGTGTTTGGTGTGAATACACCATCGCACGGTCTGCGCATTACGCTGTCGACCTTAAACGACAGCGATATTCATAAGCTGGCGGCTGATATTCATCAGGCGCAAAAGCGCTAACAGGAGAGAAAAAGTGCGAGTTCATTTTGTTATTCATGAGTCTTTTGAATCTGCTGGCGCGTATCTGCCGTGGGCAGAACAGCGTGGCTATACCATCACCTGGTCACGGGTTTACGCCGGAGAATCGGTTCCCGCCAATGCTGATGGGTTCGATATGCTGGTGGTCTTTGGTGGCCCGCAGTCTCCCCGCACCACGCTGGCAGAGTGCCCGTATTTTGACTCTCAGGCCGAACAGCATCTGATCAATCAGGCGATTTCAGCACGCAAAATTATGGTGGGGATCTGCTTAGGTTCACAGCTAATTGGCGAAGCGCTGGGCGCGAAGGTGTGTCAAAGCCCGGAAAAAGAGATTGGTCATTATCCCATTACACTGACTGAAGCAGGTAAAGCACACCCGCTGATCGCCCACTTTGGATCGCCGCTGATGGTCGGTCACTGGCACAACGACATGCCTGGATTAACCGATCAGGCGACAATTCTGGCGACAAGTGAAGGCTGTCCGCGACAAATCGTGCAATACGGTAATTTTATCTATGGCTTCCAGTGTCATATGGAATTCACCGCCGAGGCAATCGAGGGGCTGATTCAGCATTCGGAACAAGAGTTAGCAGAGGCCAAAGGAAAACGCTTTATCCGCTCTGTCGCCGAAATGCGCGAATGGGATTACCAGCAGATGAATGAAAAACTGTGGCAGTTCCTGGATAAACTGGTAGAGAACCGTAACGATTAATCATTGAAGGCCGGATAAAACACGCAACGTCTTATCCGGCGATCGTGTCGTCTGTTTGCCTGATGGCGCGACGCTTATCAGGCAAACAAATTAGATCCCTGCGCCCTGGTTGAAGTGCTCTTCACCAAAAACGCCGGTCGAAAGGTAGCGATCGCCGCGATCGCAGATGATCGCCACCACCACAGCGCCGGGTGTCGCTCGCGCTACGCGTAACGCCCCCGCCACCGCGCCGCCAGAACTGACACCGCAAAAAATACCTTCACGCACGGCCAGTTCACGCATGGTGTTTTCCGCATCATTCTGATGAATATCCAGCACCTCATCCACCAGCGAGGCGTTAAAAATGCCCGGCATATACTCCGCAGGCCAGCGGCGGATTCCCGGAATACTGCTGCCCTCTTCCGGCTGCAGCCCGACAATCGTCACCGGTTTAGCCTGTTCACGCAGAAAACGAGATACACCAGTAATGGTGCCGGTCGTGCCCATGCTGGAGACAAAATGGGTAATGCGTCCGGACGTTTGCTGCCAGATTTCCGGGCCGGTTGTGGTGTAATGCGCATACGGGTTATCAGGATTGTTAAACTGATCGAGTAACTTACCTTCGCCACGTTGGGCCATTTCCAGCGCTAGGTCACGCGCACCTTCCATACCCTGCTCTTTGGTCATCAGTATCAGTTCAGCCCCGTAAGCCCGCATCGCCGCACGCCGCTCCTGACTCATGTTGTCTGGCATCAGCAGCTTCATGCGATAGCCTTTCAGCGCGGCGATCATCGCCAGCGCAATGCCGGTATTCCCGCTGGTTGCTTCAATCAGTACATCGCCCGGCTGAATTTCTCCGCGTTTCTCCGCTTCGACAATCATCGACAGCGCAGCCCTGTCTTTCACCGAGCCCGCTGGATTATTCCCTTCCAGTTTGACCCAAATTTCACTGCCGTTTTCCGGCGCAAGGCGCTGCAGTTTCACCAGAGGCGTATTGCCAATCGTTTGTTCTAATGTGTTCACGTTTTCAGCTCAATAAAATGCCGGGTGGCGCTGCGCTTACCCGGCCTACAGGTCATACTTTAGCCCGTAAGCCCGGGAAACGCAGCGCCACCGGGAGATAACGATGCGAATTAACCTATCAGGCCGATTGCGCCAGGGCAAGTTCCGCTTCACGCGTTTCAATGCGCTGATCACCATTGTACAGACGTGCATTTTGCAGCCCGACAAACAGACGTTCGCCACGAGCTGGGGAATCATCTCCCTGCATGACCACTGTCAGCGGTTCGTTATACCACCCCAGTGGCTGCACAACTAATTGGGTGTAGTGACCTTTCGGGCTGGCTTCCAGCACCTGTACCGGCAACGGGGAATCCAGGCTGGTACGACGGCTCACATCCACTTCCCACGGGCGCAGGAACAGATCCACCGGTCCCTGATAGCCAGGCGTATAACCCAGCGGCCAGCGGTGCGCACCCACGTGGAATTGGCCGCCACGAATCGTCCCCTGCAGACGGTTAACCTCACCCATAAATTCCAGCACAAAGCGGGTAGCCGGTTCACGCCAGACCTGGTCCGGCGCATCGGCTTGTTCAATATGTCCCTGGCTCATTACCACCACGCGATCGGCCACTTCCGTCGCCTCTTCCTGATCGTGGGTAACAAACACGCTGGTGAATTTTAGTTCTTCGTGTAACTGACGCAGCCAGCGACGCAGCTCTTTACGCACCTGCGCATCAAGTGCACCAAATGGCTCATCGAGTAGCAGGATCTGCGGTTCGACCGCCAGCGCTCGTGCCAGCGCCACACGCTGTTTTTGCCCACCGGAAAGCTGCGCCGGAAAACGATCCGCCAGATGGGCAAGCTGAACCATCTCCAGAAGTTTGGTCACTTTTGCTTTAATGGCCGCCGCATTCGGGCGTTCACGCCGTGGCAGGACCGTCAGACCAAACGCGATATTGTCGAAAACGGTCATATGGCGAAATAGCGCATAGTGCTGGAACACGAACCCCACTTTACGGTCGCGAGCATGCAAACGGCTGACGTCGGTACCGTGAAAACGGATATGCCCGCTGGACTGATGCTCCAGCCCGGCAATAATGCGCAGCAGCGTGGTTTTGCCCGAGCCGGACGGCCCCAGCAGCGCAACCATCTGACCTGAAGGAATATCCAGCGAGATATCGTTCAGCACCTGGGTGCGACCAAAAGACTTCTTAATATTGGCAATCTCAATGCTCATGATTTTCCTCCTGCTGCGCGCGTTTTTCCTGGTTCTCCAGACGCCATTGCAACATGCTCTTCAAAAACAGGGTAATAATCGCCATCAGCGTTAACAACGCCGCGGCGGTAAAGGAGCCGACCGTGTTGTAGTCCTGCTCCAGTAATTCAATCTGTAATGGCAACGATAAGGTTTCGCCGCGAATCGAGCCGGAAACCACCGACACCGCACCAAACTCACCAATCGCACGGGCATTGGTCAACACCACACCGTACAGCAATGCCCAACGGATATTCGGCAGCGTCACGCGTCGGAACATCTGCCAGCCGGACGCGCCAAGCAGCACAGCCGCTTCATCTTCATTGCTGCCCTGGCTTAACATCACCGGCACCAGCTCACGCACCACAAACGGACAGGTTACAAAGACCGTAACCAGCACCATGCCCGGCCAGGCAAACATGATTTGCAGGTTATGTTCATCCAGCCAACCGCCGAGTGGGCCGTTAGAACCGTAAAACAGCAGATACACCAGACCAGCAACAACCGGCGACACAGCAAACGGAATGTCCAGTAGCGTCAGCAACAACTGGCGACCCGGAAAGTTAAAGCGGGTCACCAGCCAGGCCAGCAAGACACCAAACACCAGATTCACCGGCACTGCGATCAGTGCGATCAACACCGTAAGCCAGATGGCATGCAGCATGTCCGGGTTAGCCAGATTCTGTAATACCGGCAGTAACCCCTTACTGAACGCCTGCACGAAGATATAGATCATCGGCACCAGCAAAATAAACGCGGACACCAGCATGCCCGTGCCAATCAGAAACCATTTCCCCCAGTTGATGCGGGGCGCCCCATAGCGTTTCAATTGGGTAATCTCTGCCATCAGTGACCTACCACGCGTCGACCAAAGCGACTCTGCAGGGTGTTAATCGAAAACAGCAGCAACAACGAAGCCCCAAGGATTACTGACGCAATCGCGCTGGCGGCCGGGTAGTCAAACTCCTGCAAGCGAACAAAAATCATCAGCGAGGTCACTTCCGTTTTCCACGCGATATTCCCGGCGATAAAGATAACCGCGCCAAATTCGCCTAAACTACGGGTGAATGAGAGCGCGACACCGGCAACCAGCGCAGGTGATAACTCCGGCAGCACCACTTTGCGGAAACTCTGCCAGCGGGTGGCACCGAGCGTTTCCGCCGCTTCTTCATACTCCGGACCTAACTCTTCCAGCACCGGCTGTACGGTACGCACCACGAACGGAATGCTGGTAAAAGCCATCGCCACCGCGATGCCCAGCCAGGTGTAAGTGACCTTAATATCCAGTTTCGCCAGCCATTCGCCGTAGAAACCGTTAACCGAAAACAGTGACGCCAGCGTCAGACCCGCTACCGCCGTAGGCAGCGCAAACGGCAGATCCATCAGCGCATCCAGCAGCGTGCGTCCCGGAAAACGATAGCGGGTTAAGATCCACGCCATTAACAGACCAAACACGCCGTTAAAAATCGACGCCACAAATGCTGACAGCAGCGTGACTTTATAGGCCGCCACGACCTGCGGGTTAGTAATCACATCCCAATATTGCGCCCAGCTCATTTGCGCCAGTTGCATTACCAGCGCACTAAGCGGTAACAGCAATATCAGGCACACAAACAGTAAGCTGGTACCCAGACTTAAGGTAAAGCCGGGCAGCACGCGTCGGGAAGAAACAGCGAACATTTACTTGCGCCCCGCCGCCAACAGTTTGTCCAGCTCACCGCCGCTGACAAAGTGTGTTTTCATCACTTCAGGCCAGGAGCCGAACTTGTCTTCTACGCGGAACAATTCAGTCTGCGGGAATTTATCTTGCAGCTTGTCCATGACCTGTGGGTTATTCACACGGTAGTAATAGTCGGTGATGATGGTTTGCGCCTGCGGGCTGTACAGCCAGTTCAGATACGCTTTAGCCGCTTTCTCTGTCCCGTTGGCCTGCACATTCTTATCTACCCAGGCAACCGGGAATTCGGCAAGAATATTGGTTTTCGGAATAACAACCTCAAAACCCTGCGCTTCATACTGCTTGCGAATGTTATTCACTTCTGACTCGAAGCTGATCAATACGTCACCGAGCCCACGCTCGGCAAAAGTGGTGGTCGCGCCACGGCCGCCGGTATCAAACACTTCGACATTTTGCAGGAACTGGGTCATAAACTGTTCGGTTTTAGCTTTATCGCCGCCGTCTGCTTTATCCGCAGCGCCCCACGCCGCTAAATAGGTGTAGCGCGCATTCCCGGACGTTTTCGGGTTAGGGAAGATAAGCTTGACGTCAGAACGAACAAGGTCATTCCAGTCGTGAATATTTTTAGGGTTTCCTTTACGCACCAGGAATCCCATTGTGGAATAGAACGGTGAACTGTTGTTCGGCAGGCGAGTTTGCCAGTCATCCGGGATCAACTTGCCTTTGTCGTGCAGGATTTGCACGTCAGTCACCTGGTTATAGGTCACCACATCGGCTTTCAGTCCCTGTAAAATCGCCAGCGCCTGTTTTGATGACCCGGCATGAGATTGTTTTATCGTCAGTTTATCGCCGCCGTTATCCTTCGCCCATTGCTGTTCAAACGGGGGATTAAGGGCGGCAAACAGCTCGCGGGAAACATCGTATGAACTGTTCAGCAGTTCCGTTGCCTGCGCCTGCCCCACCAGCAACAGCATGGCTGCCAGCGTCAGCGTTCTTTTTTTCAGTAAGTTAACGGCCATTGCGCACCCTTATAAATTAAATGACTTTCTTATGGCCATCATATTTATAACCAGTGCTAAAGGAGTAACGGTTTTATATACCGTTTGATGATTTGAAAGTTGAAAAGAGAATAAGAGCTTATCCCAGTAGGTGTAATTGTTGCAGGCAGTTTGGACACGGACAGCGCGGAAAAACCGGAGCGTACACGAAGTACGTGAGGATTTTGAGCACTGCCCAGGGCCAAACTGGCAAATAAAATAGCCTAATGGGATAGCTCTAAGGGGTACCTCCTCCCCAGGTTCACCAGGGAGGAGACAGGCATCAATCAGATGCCGACGCTGACGCTTTCAGGCAGTGTGCTGCCGCCATCAATCACGTTTTGCGTGCCAGTTAAATAACTGGACTCATCCGATGCCAGGAACGCCGCCAGTTCACCGACCTCAAGCGGGCAGGCCAGACGACGCATCGGGATCGCTTTCGCCATTTCGACTAATACGGATTCAGGATCTTCCGGGTTAGACTGACGCGCAATGCTTTCCGCCATCGGCGTACGTACGTAGCCTGGGCAAATGGCATTCACGCGAATACCGGACTGCGCATATTCTACCGCCAGGGATTTGGTCAAACCGATGATCGCGGCTTTCGACAGCGCATACGCCGTTTCGCCCGGGTCGGCAACCATATCGCCGGTCACTGATGACATCATCACGATGCGCCCGTCTTTGCGCGCAATCATCTCCGGCAGAACGGCTTTCGTCACGTTCCAGACGCCTTTAATGTTGATATCAATGTGGAAGTCGCGATCTTCATCGCTCATATCAAGGAAGTTGCCGAGGCGGCATACGCCGGCATTGTTGACCAGAATATCGATTTTGCCTTCAATCTGCTTCGCGCGTTTTACCGCTTCCGTGACCGACGCAAAATCTCTGACGTCTGCGTGAACCGCTGTGCAGCGATGCCCGCGCCCAGCCAGTTCATCCGCCAGCTTTTCAATCTCATCGGAGATATCCAGCAGGATTAAGTTCGCGCCATGGCGGGCAAACGTTCTGGCTATCCCCTCGCCAATACCCTGAGATGCGCCCGTAATCAATGCTGTTTTGCCCGTGAGTTTTCCCATTTCAATATTCTCCTTTTGAATATGAAGCCTTCGCTTCATTCACGCAGAAGATACAGCATTAACAAATTCATGCTGAGGAATAGCTCACTAAATCAGGTTAATTTCAGGTAAAAAAAATCCCCGTCGGAGCGGGGATTTTCAATTTGATGACAGATAAGAACGCGGTAGGCCCGGTAAGCGTTAGCGCCACCAGGCAATACCGGGATTACAGCGCCATCAGTCGATCCAGCGACGGTGCAAAGTAATAGCCGCCGGTTACCGGTTTGGTAAAGCGCAGCATCGCATCACGCTTACCGTCGGTGTCACCAAACATGCTCAGCAACTGTTGTTCAATGTTGTGCAGACGGGCGCAGTAGGCGCAGAAATAGAGACCATGCGTGCCGCTGGCGGTGCCGTATGGCAGGCTCTGGCGCACAATTTTCAGCCCTTTACCGTCTTCTTTGAGGTCAACACGGCTCAGGTGAGAGGTGACCGGACGGTCATCACCGTCGATCTCTTCGTTGGCTTCCTTGGTACGGCCAATCATCATTTCCTGGTCGTGAATGCTCATGCGATTAAGCTGCTTCAGGTTATGTTCCCAACGTTGCACAAACACATAGCTGCCACCGGCATCCACACCATCTTTGATAACGGCAACTTCACGGCGCGTTTCTTCGCCAGCCGGGTTTTCCGTACCGTCAACAAAGCCGCTGAGATCGCGCTCTTCGACCCAACGGAAACCGTGGATTTCTTCTTTGACTTCAATACAGTCGCCAAATGCTTCCATTGCCGCCTGCGCAACGGAGAAATTCACGTCATGACGCAAAGAGAGAATATGGATCAACACGTCATATTGGGTTGCTGGTGCCAGACCTTTACCGTAAGGGATAAAGTCTTTTAACTCTTCAGCACCAACGCCGCCGCTCAATGCACGCCAGGTGGTGTTGCCAAAAGCGACAACCGCGCCCAGATGCGCATCCGGGAACTTAGCTTCAAAGGTCGCCAGCTTATCGGCGAAGGTTTTGCTGGCCGCACGCAGGGCCTCAACGTCGCCTTTAACATTGGCTTCAATCCAAATCGCCGCACGGCAATGTTCTGGCAAAATGCCACTCTGAACCTGAGACATTGTTCCTCCTGAAAAAAAGCTGCCACGACATCGTGGCATTGATGGGCGCTATTCTACCTGTTTTTTTAACAAGCCGATTTGTTCAGACGCAAATTAACGCCGCCAGATAATTTTTCTTACTTTCCACTCTTGTAGCGTGTCGTCAGACGGCATTATGCCTTCAGGGCCGCTCCAGTCACCGGAAAAAATATAGCTAATATGTTGACTTCCCTCAGCTTTACACTCGACGCCCGCACTATCATCGCCGGTTGCTTTCTGGCAATGACCAAAAGCTTTAGTGTAAAGGTCGCTAAACGGTGTACCGATTTCGACACCCGCGGCTGATGCGATATTGCTGTCCAATACATCAATGCGACTGATGGTTCCCTGGTCGCCATTGATCACCATTGCCAGCTTGTCACCTTTCATCGCCTCAAAAAAGCGCACGACATTGCCGTTATTGGTTTTCATCCCACTACGCAGGCGATAATCGCCATCCAGCGCATCAGCAATGACCTTTTCATCCAATGTCGTCGCACCCGTGAGTTTTCCCACGCCTTGCTCTGTGACCTCGGTCGAAGAACCAAACCAGTTCCACGGATTAGCGGCGGACCAGTTCACCGATGAGAGGGTTGAACACCCGGTCAGCACCAGCGGTATCGCGCATAACGTCAAACGCAGTGATTTCATTTCACTTCCTTCCATATTTATCAACGCTGCTTTGAGTCCGGTTTCACAAAAAAGTGCCGTTATTCTTTCTCGGGGGAAAAACAGGCACGCAAACGTTGATTGGTTAACAGCCAGACCAGCGCGACAATATCCGCCACCAGCAGCGCCAGACCAACGCCGTTGACAGGATCGCCTCCCAACCACAGCATCGGCTGCCAGCACAGCAGCGCCAGTTGAGCAAGAATCAGTAATCCGCGCAGCCTGTGCCACAACACGGGGAACGCGAAACGCCGCCCGCTGAGTAAAAACGCCAGCACGGCCGGAACGCCGGGAAGTAACCCCAGCCAGAACGCGTCATGATCGGGATAAAACAAATTCAGCAACGTATTGCCTTGATCGCGGGAAGAACCCGCAATCACAAACAACACCCAGGTACGCGCCTGGAGCAGCAGAACGCACCAGAACAGAAATGGCAGGCGCAGACGCCCATGACCGTCATAGTCAGCGGGATGGAACTCAGTACTCTTCATCTTCAATCAAGCGTTTACCCAGATGGAGTACATCGGTATGTTCATAGCCCAGACGCTCATACATACCCAGTACAACGTCATTATCGTCACGCACCATGATTTGAATCTTTGGACAACCGCGGGCAATGAGCTTTTTCTCCAGTCGGTTCAGCAGCGCATTAGCAATACCACGCCCCCTGAACTCAGGATGCACGCCAAGGTAATAGGCGGAACCACGATGACCGTCATAGCCCCCCATCACTGTACCGACAACTTCGCCGTTCACTTCTGCGACCAGAAACAAGCTGACGTCATGATTGACTTTGCGTTCAATGTCCATTTCCGGGTCATTCCATGGACGCAGCAGATCACAGCGCTCCCAGAGGGTGATCACCTCTTCGAAATCTTCCTGGCGAAATACGCGTATTTCCATGGTATTAGTTTCCTTTTCAGGACGTTAAAAAGCGATTATGGCGCGAACCACTGATTTAGCCAATATCTGACGCGAAGCGACGGAAAAAATGGCATAATACGGAATTGTCACGTATTGAAATGAAAAGTAAAACAATTCTTATCCCGAACCGTCGCAACGGACTACGCGATACGATATAACGTCTGGAACCTTTTTTTACAACTCAGGCCGTATGAGCACTTTTAAACCACTAAAAACTCTCACATCGCGCCGCCAGGTGCTGAAAGCCGGGCTGGCAGCCCTGACGCTGTCCGGCATGTCGCAAGCCATCGCAAAGGAAGAAACGCTAAAGACCAGTAATGGTCACAGCAAACCGAAAGCCAAAAAAGCAGGGGCTAAGCGTGTTGTTGTTCTTGACCCAGGACACGGTGGTATCGATACCGGCGCCATTGGTCGCAACGGCTCGAAAGAAAAACACGTGGTGCTGGCGATTGCCAAAAACGTACGCGCGATTTTGCGCAATGAAGGAATTGATGCCCGCCTGACCCGCTCCGGCGATACCTTCATTCCACTGTACGATCGCGTTGAGATAGCCCACAAGCACGGTGCCGATCTGTTTATGTCGATTCACGCCGACGGTTTTACCAACCCCAGCGCGGCGGGGGCATCGGTCTTCGCCCTGTCCAATCGCGGCGCCAGTAGCGCCATGGCGAAGTATCTGTCCGATCGTGAAAACCGTGCCGATGAAGTCGCGGGTAAAAAGGCCACCGATAAAGACCATTTATTGCAGCAGGTACTGTTCGATTTGGTACAAACCGACACCATTAAAAACAGCCTGACGCTCGGTTCGCACATTCTTAAGAAAATCAAGCCGGTACACCGCCTGCACAGTCGCAGCACGGAACAAGCCGCTTTCGTGGTGCTAAAATCACCGTCAATTCCGTCGGTACTGGTTGAAACGTCATTCATCACCAACCCGGAAGAAGAACGGCTGCTGGGCACAACGGCATTTCGCCAGAAAATCGCCACCGCTATCGCCAATGGCATCATCAGCTATTTCCACTGGTTTGATAATCAGAAAGCACATTCGAAGAAACGTTAATCATGAAGCCCGATGCACAGCGCGTTAAACAGTTCCTGCTGAGTCTGCAGGACAATATTTGCCAGCAGTTATCTGCCGTCGATGGCGCAGAGTTTGTTGAAGATAACTGGCAGCGTGAAGCGGGCGGCGGCGGTCGTAGCCGGGTGCTACGTAACGGCGGTATCTTTGAACAAGCGGGAGTGAATTTCTCCCACGTACACGGTGACGCAATGCCGGCCTCAGCGACTGCACACCGGCCAGAGCTTGCCGGGCGCAGCTTTGAGGCGATGGGTGTCTCGCTGGTCGTGCATCCGCTCAATCCGTACATCCCTACCAGCCATGCCAACGTGCGTTTTTTTATCGCGGAAAAACCGGGTGCCGATCCAGTATGGTGGTTTGGCGGTGGCTTTGATTTAACGCCCTATTATGGTTTTGAAGAAGATGCCGTTCACTGGCATCGCACCGCGCTTGAACTCTGCCAACCGTTTGGTGATAACGTGTACCCGCGTTACAAAAAATGGTGCGACGACTACTTCTTTTTGAAGCACCGTAACGAGCAGCGCGGCATCGGTGGGCTGTTTTTCGATGACTTGAATACGCCAGATTTCGACCACTGCTTCGCCTTTATGCAGGCGGTCGGGCAAGGTTACACCGAGGCGTATCTGCCGATCGTCGAACGCCGCAAAGCGATGAGCTGGGGCGAGCGCGAGCGCAATTTCCAGCTTTATCGTCGCGGACGCTATGTGGAATTTAATCTGGTGTGGGACAGAGGCACGTTGTTCGGTCTGCAGACCGGCGGGCGCACCGAATCGATTTTGATGTCGATGCCGCCGCTGGTGCGCTGGGAGTATGACTGGCAGCCGGAAGCGAACAGCCCGGAAGCCGCCCTTAGCGAATTTATTCAGGTCCGCGACTGGGTGTAATTGCCTGATGGCGCTACGCTAATCAGGCCTACAACCCGTAGGCCGGATAAGACGTAAAGCGTCGCATCCGGCACAATTCTTTCATCACGCCCACTGACGCATACGCTGATGCAGCGTCAACGAAGGTTTTTCTGCAAACAGCTGCTGGTAATCGGTAGCAAACTGCCCTAAATGCCAGAATCCCCACTGCATCGCAGCGTCTTTCACCGTCGCACTTTGCGACCACGGGCTAATAAGCTCCCGGCGCACGGCATTCAGACGAATACGTTTTAACCAGGCATTCGGTCCGATACCGAGGATCGCGTGAAACGCGTTTTGCAGCGTGCGACGACTCACATGTAGCTGGTTGCACAAGTCGAGCACGGTCAGCGGCTCTGACATATTTTCCAGCACATATTCGCGCGCACGCGACAGCAGGCGGCGATAGCTCTGATGGCTGATGCTTTCAGCGGTTATCATCGGCTGAGCGTCTTCCAGCATAGTGCCCATCGCCAGCAGCAGGTTATCACCCAACACTTTGCGCACCGCCGGCTGATGAAGGTTCTCAGGATTTTCACTAAACGTCGCCAGCGCCTGTTGCACAAAGCCCCATAACGCGGCTTTATGCTGTTCTTTTACTTCTAACGCCGACTGGTTGCGCAACATATGCAACACCCTTTCCGGGTTATGCAGGAAGTTAGCCTGACGCGCAATGGTGTCTTCAGAGATAACGACCCCAAGAATGGTGTAATCATCCGGTGTGCTCAGCTCAAACTCCGTTCCGCCTGGGCGGGTCGCAATTTCAGCACTGCCAAGGCATTGCGTACCAATAAATCCCTGCTCGCCGCGGGTAGCCGGAATACCAAACCAGAACGAGTTCGGCCAGACCAGGCATGACTGGCGCAGCGCAAGACCGGTGTATTCACGGAACACCTGAATATCATCAAGCAGGATTTCCGTGAACTCGCCATGAAATTTTCCCGGATGCAGTTGATCGTAAATCTGCTGCCAGGCGGTAATCGTCAGGGCATGCTCATACACATCTGTTGTTCGCCGTTGGTGAACGTTGTCCACCTCCACCTTCGGCGTAAGTTTAACGTCTTCGGGTAATGCTTCATGATAAAGATGGTGCAGGTTTGCAGTACGGGTCTTTTTCATGATCTTTTAAGCCGGAAGCTTCAATGAAGCCCCCGGCCCTCCGACAGGTTAATTTTTTAAGCGATAGCGACTACTGCGTTTACGCAACGCTCCGTCAGAAAAGAGCTGTTCCAGCGCATTTCTGGCTTTATCAAGTGACCAGCCAAAATGCGCGGCCACTTCCCCTGCCGTCATTCCTTGACGGGTTGATGCCAACAACGCCAGGAGCTCATCAGAAGATTCAGATGTCACAGGCGCTTCCTGCGTCTTTTCCGCTTTGGCTTCTGGTTTCATTTCTGGCTTCGGTGCGGGTTTCTTCGGCGCACGTTTAAAACCGCCGATCAGCCACTGGGTGTCATCATCCGGCCGCCCTATCTCCTTACGGCTGATAACACGGCCTGTACGCGCAGCAGCAGCACTGCCAGCATCCAGCGCAGCACGGCACGCCGCCAGATCGCCTTCCACCACCAGCGTCAGCCTGCCAGGATCGAGCACTTCGTGGCTAAGCAGTCGCACGTTCGCAGCTTTCAGCATAGCGTCAGCAGCATCTACAGCCGCAACCATGCCATCCACTTCCAGTAATCCCAGTGCATTGATCATCACAACCTCTCTTACGCACGTTGTACCGGATTACGGGCAATATCCAGAACGGCATCGGCAAAGGCGTTACACGCGGCTTTACAGGCGGCCTGACTACCGGTCAAAAACGCCGCTGAGTAGTTGGTTTCTGACGGTGGCGGAACGTAGGTCACCAGCTGTACATCGGCAGATTTCAGTGCAGCATCAATACCGAATGTCGCTTCCAGCGGCGGTGCCACCAGATACGCCATCGGATCGCCAAGTCGACATCCCGCTGTCGCAGAAAGATACGAACCCGTACGCGATACGACATGCGCCAGGAAGGCGGTATTTTCTGCGTCATTTGCCCACTGGAACGCCGCACCGCTTTCAATATTGGCAACCATAGCGTCCAGGCCTGCGCGAACTTCAGCCGGGTTCGGCCCGCCGAGCATAATCAGCACTTCACCTGCGGTGGGAGAAGGTCCGTGCGCCGCACCGGCATACAATGAGCGGCCATAAACCACTTCCACCATCGCCTGTTTTGTCGCTTCGTCTGCGGCAATATACGCCACATCATCAGAATCTGCTGTGATGAGCCCGAGGCTACGTATATGTGGCGGCAATTTAAGCTCGCGAGCAAAACCGTCATTTACCGAGGCAATCACGCGCATCGCGGTGACTGAGGGTCTTATCAAATCTAATGCTGGCATGATGCCTCCTTAACGGGTCATATTGATGCCGGATGCTTTTTGCTCCAGCATGCGCTTGGCCAAATCGACGATTACCGCAGCCGCTTCTACCGGAGGCGTACCGCCCTGGTGAATGTTCGAGATACAGGTACGGTCAGCCTCAACGGTGGTTGCCACACGCGGCGAATAGACGGCGTAGCAAGAAAGACTTTCCGACTGACCGAGGCCCGGACGTTCACCTACCAGCAGAATCACCGCTTTTGCACCCAGCAGTTCGCCGATCTGATCTTCGATTTTCACGCGCCCATAGCGAACAAAGAACGGCGTACCGACCTTCAGCCCAGCTTGTTTTAAACCCGACAGCAGCGGCGGCAGGATCTCTTCGTAGTTGGCGGTGATCGCATCGGTAGACAGGCCATCAGAGATAATCACCTGCACATCCGGGTTAGCCACACACTGCGATTTCAACGCTTCAATGGCTTCCGCACTCAGACGACGCCCCATGTCCGGACGCGTCAGATACAGGTTTTTGTCACTGATTTCCGAGCGCACTTCCAGCAACCCTTGCGCTTTTACCCATTCTTCCGGCACCTCTTTTAAGACCGTATCTTTCGAACGCGAGTGGTCGGCAAGGAAGCGCAGCAACGCCTGAGTACGCGGGCGAGGACCGGCACGGCCGGTACATACGCGTGCTGCAGTACTGCGACGCAGTTCAGTCAACACGTCCGCACGGTGTGGATTTTCAACGCCAATCCACGCTTTGGCTTCAGCAGAACCTAAGTCCATCGCACAGCTTTCACCTGTCGGCGCAGCACATTGCGTGGTGCTGCATTTCGCTTCCGGTGACGGTGCCTGAGCCTGCGGTTGAGACTCACCCATTGACGCCATTACGCTGCGTACAATTTCTTCAATCTGTTTTTGATCCATCGTGTGTCATCCCCGCGTCATCAGAAGAACAGTGACGGATCGCCCGCCCGTTTGGTCAGGCGACCGTTTGCCATAATGCCCATGGTTTCCAGCCAGCGTTCAAACTCCGGCGACGGACGCAGGTTCAGCAGCTGACGCACGGTCGCGGTATCGTGGAATGCGGTGGTCTGGTAGTTGAGCATGATGTCGTCACCGAGCGGCATGCCCATGATGTAGTTGCAGCCAGCGGTGGCGAGCAGAATCATCAGGTTTTCGTTGAGGTTCTGGTCAGCATCAGCATGGTTGGTGTAGCAGCAGTCACAGCCCATTGAGATGCCGCTCAGCTTGCCCATAAAGTGATCTTCCAGACCGGCACGAATAATCTGACGGTCGTTGTAGAGATACTCCGGCCCGATAAAGCCCACTACGGTGTTCACCAGGAACGGATCGTAGTGGCGCGCCAGCCCGTAGTTACGTGCTTCCATCGTCACCTGATCGGCACCAAAGTTAGCGCCAGCAGAAAGCGCAGACCCTTGCCCGGTTTCGAAGTACAGGCAGTTTTCCCCGGCGATACGGTTGAACTCAGCGCCCACTGCGCGCGCTTCATCCAGCATGGCCAGCTCAACGCCAAACTCTTTTAAGCCTTTTTCGCTGCCACAGATACTCTGGAAAATCAGCCCGCCCGGCGCACCGCGACGAATCGCTTCGATCTGGGTAGTCACGTGTGCCAGTACGCAGCCCTGGGTCGGGATGTTGAATTTGTCGATGACGCCGTACACGGTATCCAGTACGCGGCTTAAGTTTTCCACGTCATCCGTTACCGGGTTAACGCCAATCACCGCATCACCCGCCCCGAAGGACAACCCTTCGTAGATTTGTGCGGCAATACTCTGCACGTCATCACGGGTGTCGTTCGGCTGCAAACGGCAGCTGAAGGTGCCCGGCAGACCGATGGTGGTATTGGCCTTTTTGATCACCGGCATTTTCTTACCGCCGTAGATCAGGTCCGCGTTTGAGCAGATTTTTGCTACCGCAGCGACCACTTCCGACGTTAACCCTTTACGTGTAAACGCAATGTCATCGACAGAGGTTTCATCGCTCAGCACGTACTCGCGCAGCTCGCTGATGCTCCAGTTTTTGATGCGGTTATAGGCCGTTTCATTGACGTCATCCTGAATCAGACGCGTTACGCAGTCTTCCTCATAGGAAATCACCGGGTTGTTGCGAACATCCGCCACCGTCATTTCCGACAACACCTGCTTGGCCGCCACGCGCTCCTGCGAGCTTGTTGCGGCTACACCTGCCAGCACATCCCCCGAACGCAGTTCGTTGGCTTTTGCCAGCACCTCTTTTACATCCTTAAACTGATAAACATTGCCGAACAATGTGGTCTTTAGTTTCATAAGTCGTTCCCTCAGGAAGGAAATGCGAGTGATTTCACCGTCACCGGCACAACCGATCCGCCAAAAAGAGGCGTACCAATGTCGATATAGTCCCCCGCCCGGACAACCACCTCATCGATGACTGCCAGCGGGTGTTGCTGTAACTGTGGGCGTAACAGCATGCCCAGGGCTTTACCAAAATCCTGCTCGGCTACCACCAGCAGGGGATGCGGATTCGGATAACGCGCGACGAAGGCCAGCAGCGCGTCAATAACCGTTAACAGCGCGGCGTAACGCACCGGTAACGAACCGGGCAGCGCCAGCACGTAGGCGTTTGTTTGCGGGTCCAGATCGAGCTGCATCAACGCCTGCAGCCAGGCAGCAACCAAATCGGATTCGTCCACCGGAATCGCCACCGGCAGATTGCGCAGCGGAAGCTGAACGCCTTCCAGCCAGATGGTGCTGCCCGAAAGCGACAGCGTATGCGCACCGGCGCCAATCACCGTGGCGCGCACGGTCTGCGCCGGGAACTGCACGTTCATCTCACGCAGACGCGGATGCTCATGCAGCGCCGTGGCGAGCAGTGGCCCGATGTCGGAAAAACAGAACGGATCGGCAGGTTGGTTGCGGTAGCACTCGCCCACCCCGCCGGACAACGTAATCACTTCCGGTTTCGCGCCCGCAGGCAGCAGACCGGTTTGCATCAGCGCCTGTGCCAGCGGTGATAACGTGCCGTCGATCACCTCCACAATCAGCGCCGCCATCCGTCGGGCTACCTGAACAAGCTGCGCCGCATTGAGAGTTCGGGCGTCGGTGCCCGGACCAAATACGTCATCAACAATCATCTGCCCCGGCTGATGCGCATGCACTACTCGCCCCTGGCCGTCTGTTTCCAGCAGTCGTCCGCCGACGTTGAGGCAAGCCGAACCGCTGACCTTTCCGGCATCGAACAGAACGTAGTTCGACGTACCGCCACCGATGTCGATATTCAGTACGCAGCACAACTTCTGCTCGGACAGGGTTTGTGCCCCCGCGCCGTGACCGGCAATCACCGATTCCAGATGCGGACCGGCGCTGGCAACCACGAAGTCCCCCAGAGATTGAGAGAGCGCCATCACCGCCGGACGCGCATTGCGGGTTTTGGCACTTTCTCCGGTGATGATGATCGCGCCGGAATCGACAGTCTCAGGCGCAATACCCGCCGCCTGATACTGGGCGAGGATTAGCGCCTTAAGTTCGGCCTCTTTCAACCCGCCCTGCTTATCAACGGGGGTAAAGAACACCGGGCTTTGCCAGCTAATTTCGCGTTTGATGAATTCGTAGCGCGGCACCTGCGACACTGCCGCACGGTTAACCAGCTCAAGGCGGGAGAAGATCACCTGAGTGGTGGTGGTGCCGATATCGATACCGACGCTCAGTAGCTGGCGAGTGTTCACGATTGCGCCTCCGGGTTGGTTTCTACTTCTGCTGGCACATCTTCATCTTTCGGTACCAACAGCATAGCCACACCAATCGCCGTCACGCCGCCAATCAGCTTGCCGACAATCATCGGGAAGATCATGGCGTTCATGTTCGCTGCGGCGAAACCTAAGTGGTCACCCAGCGCGAAAGCCGCGGAGACCGCAAAGGCGCAGTTGATCACTTTGCCGCGGGTATCCATATTCTTCATCATGCCGAACATTGGGATGTTGTTCGCCAGCGTCGCGACCATGCCTGCAGCCGCAATATTATTGATTTTTAACAGGTTACCGACGCTCATCAGCGGTTTTTCAAACCAGCGGGTCAGCAGCAGCACCATTGGGTACGCACCGAGCAGTACGCAGGAAATAGAACCGATAACTTCGATAGCGCGCATCACTTCACCCGGCTTGTCGCCCGGTGCCATGAAGATGGGATCAAGCCCCGGGATCAGCTCCCAGCCGAGCAGGAATTTGACCACCGCAGCTGCCAGGCCGATAGTGATCAGCGCCACGAGGAATTTCGCGAAGATCTGGAAGCCGTTGATCATTTTTTCCGGGATGAATTTCAATCCCAGCGCCACCAGCACGGCCACGATCAGCACCGGGATCATATTCATCAGGATCAGCGCGAAGGTGAACTCCACCGGCTGCCCGTTGATTTCGACGCCGGAGTACATCGCAATCAAACCGCCCGCAATACAACCAATCGGAATGGTGACGATACCGGCCAGCACGCCCAGCGCCAGATAACGACGGTCAGACGGTTCAATAATCCCCAGCGCAACCGGAATGGAGAACACCAACGTCGGCCCCATCATCGCCCCAAGGATCAGGCCAGAGTACAGCCACGCCGCAACGTCGCCGCCCGCCAGTTCTTTCGCCAGGAAGAAGCCGCCCATATCGCACGCCAGCAGCGTTCCGGCAAACATCGACGGGTTCGCGCCCAACATTTCGTACAGCGGAATAATCACCGGCCCGAGCACATGCGCCAGTACTGGCGCCAGCGCGGTCATACCAACCATCGCCAGACCCAGCGCGCCCATCGCCATAAAACCTTCTTCAAACTGACCGCCCGATCCCTCAATGCTCTTACCGAACTTGCCGAGGAAGCGTGCCGAACCGCCGAACTGCGACAGGATCCTGTCCACGGCGGCAATCAGCATAAAGAACATCATGATGTACATGATGATTTCGTTAATTCCCATAGCCCCTACTCCCTGTCATTTGTGATTTGTAGGCCGGATAAGACGTTTACGTCGCCTCCGGCATTAACGCCGTGTTATTGCCGGATGGCGGTGCGCGCACCTTCTCCGGCCTACAGGCATTACCCAGCAGCCGCGTACAGGTCGATAATCTGTGCCTGTGTGGCGGTGCGAGGGTTACTGCGAATACAAATATCCTCCAGCGCGGCGTGAGCCCATGCGCTGTAATGCTCGGGCTTTGCCCCAACGTCAGAGAGTCGTTTGGTCTGGCCCACCTCGTTAATCAGATCGCTAACCGCGCTGATGGCGTCACGATCGTCCGATTTCTTATTGGTTAATGCCCGCCCGATATGGCTGAAGCGTTCGCGACACACCATGCGGTTAAACCCCATTACCGTGGGCAGCAGCATGGCATTAGCCTGTCCGTGCGGGATGTGCAGCGTCGCCCCCGGCTGGTGCGCCATTGCGTGGCATAAGCCCAGCCCGGCACTGGAAAACGCCATTCCGGCCATACAGGAGGCCAGTAACATACTTTCGCGTGCCGCCAAATCCTGACCGTAGCCGACGGCCTTCGGCAGCGATTTGCCGATCATCGCAATCGCACCAATCGCCAGGCTGTCGGTAAACGGCGTCGCGTTCAGCGCGCTGTAGGCTTCCACTGCATGGGTCAGCGCATCAATTCCGGTCATTGCTGTCACGTGCGCGGGCACACCTTCCGTCAGCGCGGCATCCAGAATTGCCACATCCGGCATCAGGGTTGCATGCGCCAGCACTTTCTTCAGCCCGGTTGCGGCATCAATAATCACCGTGACGTTGGTGGTTTCTGAGCCTGTTCCGGCGGTAGTCGGTACAGCAATCAGTGGCAACCGTGGACGTAACACGCTGCATTCGTCCATGTCAGCCAGCGTCTGGGTCGGGTTGGTCACCAGCAGAGCGACCGCTTTGGCCGCATCCAGTACGGAACCGCCGCCAAAGGCCACGACGCCGTCGCACTTCGATTCACGCAGTTGCGCTACCGCCGCGCAGACGTCCGTAATGCACGGTTCGCCCACCGGGCACGGCCACAACGTCATCGCCACACCTTTCATCGCCAGACTGCGTTCCAGTGCGGCGGTCATCCCTGCCTGATGCAGGAAGCTGTCAACCATGACGAACATATGCGTCAGTCCGCGCGTTTGCGCTTCCTGTCCGCAGGTACTGAGCGCTCCCAGTCCACATAACGTAACCGGGGGAACGCTAAACGTTTTTACGCGTTGCAGATTCAGGGTATCGAATGCCTGAAAGAGCGCGGTCTGCAATTCAGCTTGCATAGATTCCTTCCGCTTTTTCTTTTCCGCTATTTGCAATCGCCAGCGGGGTCATGAACAGGCTGTGCTGCGGTAAGTGCACTTGCAGTTCCGGAAAACGCTTACGGAACAGCTCATCGACTCCCGGCTGCATGCAGGAACCACCGGCCAGCCATAAATCGGTAACTCCCTGTCCTGCAATATGGTGAGCTACGATTTCCGCCATCTTTTCGTAGACCGGCTTCGCCACCGGCCAAATTTCTTTACCGTTGCTGCGCTTGTACTGCTCAGCTTCTTCGAGCTGAATGCGACGATTTCCGGCCAGCGTCAGGGAAATGTGGTGTCCACCGGTCGCTTCATCGGCGGAGTAGGTCACCTTGCCCTGTTTAACAATGGCAATCCCGGTGGTTCCGCCACCGATATCCACCACGCCAGCATTATCGAGTTGCAACAGATCCGCCACCGCGGTCGGCTCGTCTAACACATGACTCACGTCAAGCCCGGCGGATTCCAGCACGTTGATGGAGATACGCGGGTCGGTTCCCGGTGGGAATGAAGTCGCCGCATGGGTAAAACGGCAACCTAACTGTTGTTCAAGCGTATCGAGATGGCGACGAACGATGGTCACCGCACCGAAGAAATCCCAAACGATGCCATCGCGCACAACATCAGCCCAGTCCAGACAGACCGCAACCGGCTGCCCATCGCTGTCGACAACCATCGACACCACATCACATGTTCCCAAATCAACGCCCAGCCACAGCGGTGATTCGCTCACGGCAGGCGTCTGGTTACATAGCGTTGCCGCTTTTTGCAGTCTGGGTGTGAGCCAACGTTGCTCGTCGTGCGCCATCTCTTTCTCCCTATAGCCTGATGGGCTAACTGTTATACGATGCGAAACGCATCCACCAACACACAGCGACGCAGACGCACAAACGTGCGCGCACTGGTCACCCCTTCCCCGGTTGGCGTGGTAATGGTCATCGTGGTCCAGCCTTCGCCGCCGAGTCCCAGGCCTGCAATACACGGCCCATTCTTGACGAAAATGCTGGTATCAATGGCGTTAGCCATACGGTTCATATTGTCGATGTTGCGTGAGTGCATTGCCGCCGTGTGGTGGCAACCGCCTTCAAGCGCGACGGCCAGATCAATGGCCTCATCAACGTTGGCAACCCGCACCACTGGCAGTACCGGCATCATCAGTTCGGTGACAGCGAATGGATGCGTGGCCGGAGTTTCGACGAATAACAACCGGGTTTGATCCGGTACGTTCAGGCCAATAGCCGCAGCGATTTTTCCAGCGTCACGCCCGACCCAGTCACGGCTGACCGTACCTTTGCCGCGCTCATCAACATTTTTCAGCAGCACCGGTTGCAGTTGCTCAGCCTGGGCCGCCGTCAGCTTGACCGCATGCTGACTTTCCATCAGACGCATCAGCTCATCGGCGACACTGTCGACAACAATCAGCACTTTTTCGTCGGCGCAAATGATGTTGTTATCAAACGAGGCGCCTTTAACGATGGACTGCGCGGCGCGAACCAGATCGGCCGTTTCATCGACCACCACTGGCGGATTACCCGCACCGGCGGCAATCAGACGTTTGTTGGTGTGCTTACGTGCCGATTCCACTACCGCTTCGCCGCCGGTTACCACCAGCAGGCCGATGCCAGGGTACTTGAACAGACGCTGAGCGGTTTCGATATCCGGGTTGGCAACGGTGACCAGCAGATTCGCCGGGCCACCCGCAGCAACCACCGCCTGGTTGAGCAAAGTGATGGTGCGCTGAGAAACACGCTTCGCCGCCGGGTGCGGGGCAAAGACCACGCTGTTGCCCGCGGCAATCAGGCTGATGGCGTTGTTAATGACGGTTGCCGCCGGGTTGGTGGACGGTGTCACCGAAGCCACCACGCCCCACGGCGCGTTTTCAATCAAGGTCAGGCCGTTATCGCCGGTCAGAACCTGTGGAGACAGGCATTCCACACCCGGTGTGCCACGAGCCTGCGCCACGTTTTTGGCAAATTTATCTTCAACGCGTCCCATGCCGGTTTCACTAACGGCAAGTTCCGCTAATTCTCTGGCGTATTTTTCGCCCGCTTCACGAATAGCGTGAATGGCCAGTTGGCGCATAGCGACGCTTTTCAGCCCCTGCTGGGCCAGTTTTGCAGCCGCCACTGCGTCATCCAGGGAGGCAAAAACGCCCATTTCTTGAACGGCACTGACGGGCTGGCTGCTGTCTTTCATTTTCAGCAGTACCGCTTTCACGACCTGTTCAATATCCTGTTGATTCATGATTTTCTGCCTTATTTATGGAAGATCACCTGACCACCTGCCACCACTTCATCGACAATGCCAATCACGCACAAATCGACAGGCGATGATTCGTTATGGTGCGCCTGACGGGCTGAGCTTCCGCTGACCAGCAGCACCCACTCTCCGTTTCCCGCCCCGATGCTGTCGATCGCAACAGCACACTGCCCGTCAGGATTTCCCTGGGCATCAATCATTTCCACCATCAGCAACTTATCGTGCGCGAGTCCCTGATGGCGTACGGTACAAACGATTTGTCCTGTGACGATTGCCAGTTTCATACCCGCCTCCGTGGCATATTTCAGGTAAAAGCTCCCCCTACCCTCCGCAGAAGGTAATGTGAAAAGGAGAGAGGGTGACGCCAGCAATGATGTGGCGTCACATGGACGACTTACATGTCGTTGCTGTCGCCTTTAAAGCTGATCGGGAACACTTCTTCCAGATCGCCGTGCGGACGCGGGATCACGTGTACAGAAACCAGTTCACCAATGCGCTGTGCTGCAGCAGCACCTGCGTCCGTTGCCGCTTTACATGCCGCTACGTCGCCACGGACCATGGCAGTAACCAGACCGCCACCGATCTGCTTCACGCCAACCAGCTTCACGCGTGCCGCTTTAACCATTGCGTCAGAAGCCTCAATCAGTGCAACCAGGCCCCGGGTTTCAATCATTCCTAATGCTTCCATTGTGTTTTCCTCTCATTAAGGGGTCCAGAACGGGACCTAAACAACCAGTGTGTGCGAGGCGTTTTCACGACTCACGTCAGTCTGGCGCGGCACTGCTGCCACCAACGCCAGTTCGATAATTTCCTGTACGCTACAGCCGCGAGAAAGGTCATGAAGCGGTGCGGCAAGCCCTTGAATCAACGGACCGACGGCACGATACCCTCCCAGGCGCTGAGCGATTTTGTAACCAATGTTGCCTGCCTCCAGTGACGGGAAGACCATCACATTGGCATTGCCGTGTAGCGGACTGGCAGGCGCTTTTTGCGCGGCGACATCCGGTACAAAAGCGGCATCAAACTGCAGTTCACCATCAACAATAAGCTGCGGGGCACGCTCACGAACGATCTCGGTCGCCTGCTGCACGTTAGCGACGTTAGGATGGCGCGCACTACCATTACTTGAAAAGGACAGCATGGCGACACGCGGTTCTTCTCCGGTAATGGCCTGCCAGGTCTGCGCACTGGCAATCGCAATATCCGCCAGTTGTGCAGCAGTTGGCTGCGGCACCACGCTGCAATCGGCGAACCCTAATGACGGCCCAAGGTACTGCGGCAGCATCAGGAAAATTGACGACAGCGTTTTACAGCCAGGCTGTAGCCCGATAATGCGTAATCCGGCACGCAGCACGTTCGCTGTTGATGAGAGATTGCCCGCAATGCAGACGTCAGCTTTACCCGCGCTGACCATTGCCGCGGCGAACATTAGCGGATCGTTGAGTTTTTCCAGCGCATCCGCAGGCGTTTTATCTCCCGCGCGGGCCAGCCAGCGCAGCGCAAACTCTTCGCGCATTGGCTGATTGCTTTGCGGATCGATAACCTGAATGCCATCCATTGCCACCCGGTGACTGAGGGCAAACTGGCGCAGCGCAAACGGACTGGCGACGAGAATGGGATGTGCCAGACCGTGCTGGTGCAGGTAATTCGCCGCCTTCAGCACCCGGACATCCAGCGCATCCGGGAATACCACCCGTGCCGGTGAGCGTTGGGCGAGTTGACGAGCACGTTCAATGATCATTGCTTCTCCCCCAGTCGCTGTTGAATTTGGTTAACCGTCAGCGGATGCTTCGCAACGCTCAGAATCATCATCACGTAGACCGTACTGGAAAGGCGGTTGAGCGCCTGCATAATGTCCGGTCGCATAACCTCAAAACTGCGAGTGATGAACACCTGGGCCGCCACCGTCTCCGTTTCACGGACTTTGGTACGCAGCAGATTAAGCAGTGCGCAATCACGTCCATGACTGGCTTCAGGCACCAGATGGTCGTGGTCCAGATAGCGCAGCGGTTGATGCGAAAGACGGTGTAAATCTTCGTCACTTAAACCCACGACAGCTTGTGCTGCCAGCGGCTCATCCATGGCGTCAGCGCGCATAATATTGCCCAGGCGCGAGCGGATATCCGCCAGCCACGGCTGCCACGGTTCTGCCATCTCAATCTGCAACCACACGGCCAGGGCGATGGTGCTGTCCAGCGCGGCGCGAAATCCCAGCCGAGGGTCACTTTTGGCGACCATCTTGTCCGCCGTCAGATGCGTCAGGGTGTCCGGTTTCTTCGCCACCGGTTGATGGCACAGTTCGCAACTGGCCTGTGGATGCGTATCGCTACTGGTTAAACCATGCACCGGCTGCGGCTGCTGTTCTTCGTCATCGATAAACAGACTGCCCTGCTCGTCGATAAACTTAATGCGCAGATGTCGGCTTTCCAGTAATTCCCGGGCAGACGGCGTCAGGCGAGCGTCAGCGGGGAGATGAATTTCAGCCCCTTCGCTGAGCGTATGATTCGCTCTTAGCCATGCTTCGGTAATGAAATCCTTCATACATCCGCCTTAGCAGGACTGCCAGTTCGCAGGCCAGGCCACATACAGGAATTTCACGGTCGATGGCGTGCCAAATTCGATGCTGGAACCTTTCGGGATAAACATCACATCCCCGGCTTTCGCAATCATGGTTTCGCCTTCATGACGAACGTGCAGTTCGCCTTCCAGAATCATGTCGATTTCGTCGTAGTTCAGCGTCCATGGGAAAAAAGCGTTATCCCACTGCATGAAACCGGCGGCCATGCTGCTGCCGTCCTGGTCAGTCACTAAGTCGGTTAAGCCAACACAGTGCGGTTGAGCGCCGTCAAAACGACCAAACTTCACGCTGCTGCCGTCAATGACTTTCACGCCGCCTTTGCCGGTAACCGAGTTAAAGCTCGGCTGCATTCCGCCCTGCTCCAGCGACTGCTTCTCCTTCATGACTTTATCCATCAGCTGCGCGACCAGGCTTTCGGTGAACTGCCCTTCCGGCAGTTGCGCGATGATGGTTTCGCGAATGCGCTGACTTTCCGATTTGCCATCATCCGCTGGAGCGGCTGCCGCGGCAGTTGCTGCAACTGGCGCTGATTCGTCGCATTCAGTGATAGTGACGCCCAGCAGCTCCGCGACCTCGCGAGCCTCCGGGGTGATGATGCTGGCGCGCAGAACAACCGACAATTCCTGTTCGCCGCGTGCGTGGGCCGCACGAATATCGTTAGCTGTGATGAGTTTTTTCACCTGCCCTTTCCTCCTTTTGGCTGAGCTCAGTCAGATAATCCACCAGGTGCTGCACGCTGCGCGGGTCATGGCTATTGAGTTCAAAAATTGGCTCCTGAAACCCTATCCCGCGAAGTAGTTGTCGCGTTGCGGCGACGTCGGCATCCGGCATGTCCGTTTTGCTGATAACGGCGATTTGTCGTTTACTGGCGCCGATATCCAACAGCCCGGCAGGTAAGCGACTTTCTTTATCATTTGCCGCGTGTATATAAATCAACGTATCAACATCTTGCAGCGTAGTAATTAAGGCGTGATACCAGCGCGGATGGCTAAAATATTCTCCGGGTGTATCGATATCACCGTTTTCATTAAACTCCACGGCCTGCGTTTTTCTGGCGAGGGAATAATTTCCCTGGAGCGCATTAAAAAGCGTTGTTTTCCCCGCCCCGACCGTACCGACAAACGCAATACGTTTCATCGCCGCCTCTGATTAACTTTTTGTCAGGTTGCACAAAGTGAAATTTAATACCCGACCCAGGCCGCTAACGGTCTGCAATAATGCTTCCTCGACCGCCCCAACAGAGCCGTAGATCACCAGCGCACCGCTGAATCTATCGAGAAAACCGATATGTACATCCGCGGCCTTCATAGCCAAATCACCGGCAATCATCGCGGTCTCGCCCGGCGTAAGCGTCATGATGCCGATAGCACCCGCTTCGGGAACGCCGATCTTTTTCGCCAGTTCTTCGCCAGGGTGCGCAATGAGATGCGCCAGCGTGACCTGTTTCCCCGGCACAAATTCCTGAATGATGCGTTCTTTTTCCATTGCTCACCGCCTCCGCTAAAACTGTCCTCATCGTGGCAATTTTTTGTCAGAGTAAATAACAAAATTCGGCAAGTGGGTTTAAAAGGTGAAGTAGATCACTAAGAAATGAAAAATAAAAAGGCGCGGGAGAACCCCGCGCCGGAAATAATTAAAGTGAAATTACAGCGGCTGAGTTTGGGCTTCTACGACCGCCAGCGCCACCATATTAACGATACGACGAACAGAGGCGATCGGTGTTAATACGTGAACAGGTTTAGCGACCCCCATCAGCACCGGGCCGACCGTTACGCCTTCAGAGCTGGACACGCGTAGTAAGTTGTAACTAATACGCGCCGCTTCCATATTCGGCATCACCAGAATATTGGCGGAGCCTTTCAGCGGACTGTCCGGCATCCGATCGTTACGAATGCTTTCTACCAGCGCGGCGTCGCCGTGCATCTCACCGTCGATCATCAGCTCAGGCGCACGCGCCTTAATCAGCTCCAGCGCGTCGCGCATTTTGCTGGCGGATGGGCAATTGGAAGAGCCAAAGTTAGAGTGCGACAGCAACGCCACTTTCGGTTCGATACCGAAGCGACGCACGGTTTCAGCCGCCATCACGGCGATTTCAGCCAATTGCTCCGGCGTAGGATCGTCGTTGACGTAGGTATCGGCAATAAAGGTGTTGCCGCTTGGCAGCAGCAGCGCGTTCATCGCCCCCGCCGTATGCACACCGTCACGGTGACCGAATACGGCTTGCACCACACTGAAATGCTCGTGATAGTCGCCAATTGTGCCGCAGATCATCGCATCCGCTTCACCGCGCTGCACCATGATCGCGCCGATCACCGTGGTGTTGGCGATCACTGCGCGCTGCGCCTGCTCCTGAGTAATACCGCGACGCTTCATGATCTGGTAATACTCGCTCCAGTACTCTTTGAAGCGTGGATCGGATTCATTGTTGACGATCTCAAAATCAACACCGGCTTTGATCTGCAGCCCCAGTTTCTGGATGCGCATTTCGATCACGCTCGGACGACCAATCAGGATCGGCTTCGCCAGGCCTAAGGTGATCAATTCCTGCGTTGCATGCAGTACACGCGCTTCTTCCCCTTCCGTCAGCACCACGCGCTTCGGCGCTTTACGTGCCAGCGAGAAAATCGGCTTCATGAACAGGTTGGTTTTGTAGACGAACTCACTCAGCTTATCGATGTAAGCATCAAAGTCGGTAATCGGACGCGTCGCCACGCCGGAATCCATCGCCGCTTTCGCTACCGCTGGCGCGATTTTGACAATCAGACGCGGGTCAAACGGTTTAGGAATAATGTAATCCGGGCCGAAGCTCAGATCCTGATCGCCGTAAGCCGAAGCCACGACTTCGCTCTGTTCAGCATGCGCCAGTTCCGCAATCGCGTGTACCGCAGCCAGTTTCATCTCTTCGTTGATGGCGGTAGCACCCACATCCAGCGCACCACGGAAGATGAACGGGAAGCACAGGACGTTGTTGACCTGGTTCGGGTAGTCGGAACGACCGGTACAGATGATGGCATCAGACCGGACTTCTTTCGCCAACGGCGGCAGGATTTCCGGTTCCGGGTTGGCGAGTGCCAGGATCATTGGCGCACGGGCCATTTTCTTGACCATTTCCTGAGTCAATACTTTCGGACCCGAGCAGCCGAGGAAAATGTCTGCGCCGTCAATCACGTCATCCAGCGTACGCTTACCGTCATCTACCACCGCATAAGCCGCTTTGGTTTCCGCCATATTCGGCTCGCGGTCTTTGTAAATCACGCCTTTGGAGTCGCAGACCACAATGTTGTGCTTCTGCATACCCAGCGCCACCAGCAGGTTCATACAGGCAATCGCCGCAGCGCCTGCACCGGACACCACCATGCGCACATCAGAAATATTCTTCTCGACCACCCGCAGACCGTTAAGAATTGCGGCCGTACTGATAATCGCAGTGCCGTGCTGGTCATCATGGAATACCGGAATATTCATGCGCTCGCGCAATTTTTGCTCAATGTAGAAGCACTCCGGCGCTTTAATATCTTCGAGGTTGATACCGCCAAACGTGGGTTCCAGGGCCGCAACCACATTGATAAATTTATCCGGATCGAGTTCATCGACTTCAATATCGAACACGTCAATTCCGGCGAATTTCTTAAACAGAACGCCTTTACCTTCCATTACGGGTTTACCGGCCAGCGCACCGATGTTACCCAGTCCCAGCACCGCAGTACCGTTAGAGATAACCGCCACAAGGTTGCCACGTGCGGTATATTTGTAGGCCGCCAGCGGGTCTTTTTCAATTTCAAGGCACGGTGCAGCTACGCCCGGCGAGTAGGCCAGTGCAAGATCGCGCTGTGTCGCCAGCGGCTTGGTCGGAGAAACCTGGATTTTACCGGGTACCGGAAATTCGTGGAAATCGAGGGCGCTTTGTTTTAACTGGTCATCCATCTTGTTGTTCCTTTCACGTATCTATCAAAAAAGTGGCGCGGGTAACCATTCTGCTGAGCCGCACATTATCACCTCAGTCAGCGGCACAAACTTTGAAGGCCTCCAAACTCTCACCATTCAAAGAAAGAATTTGTTATCAATTTATAACAGCTATGTTACCTGCTTAAGCCAGCAATACCATGCCTGTCTGCTATGCTTTTTGCTGACAACGCCCGCAATTTTCCCAAAAGTGTGAATCACAACACGCATCTAACGCTTTACTTTTCAAGGAGTATTTCCTATGACCCGTAAAGAGCTTGCCAATGCCATTCGTGCGCTGAGTATGGATGCCGTCCAAAAAGCTAACTCCGGCCACCCTGGAGCACCAATGGGGATGGCCGATATCGCCGAAGTGCTGTGGAACGATTTTCTACGCCATAACCCAACCGACCCCAGCTGGTACGATCGTGACCGGTTTATTCTGTCCAACGGCCACGCCTCAATGCTGCTTTACAGCCTGTTGCATCTTTCCGGTTACGACCTGTCGATCGAAGAATTAAAGAACTTCCGTCAGCTCCATTCAAAAACGCCAGGTCACCCGGAAATTGGCTACACACCGGGCGTGGAAACCACCACGGGTCCACTGGGTCAGGGACTCGCAAACGCGGTTGGGATGGCCATAGCTGAACGGACGCTGGCTGCACAATTTAATCAGCCGGATCACGAAATTGTCAGTCACTTCACCTACGTCTTTATGGGTGACGGCTGTCTGATGGAAGGGATTTCTCACGAAGCCTGCTCACTGGCGGGCACGCTGGGGCTGGGTAAGCTGATCGGTTTCTACGATCACAACGGTATCTCGATTGATGGCGAAACCAAAGGCTGGTTTACCGACGATACCGCGAAACGCTTTGAAGCTTATCACTGGCATGTGGTGCACGAGATTGACGGCCACGACCCTGAAGCCGTGAAGCAAGCGATTGTGGAAGCACAGCGCGTTACCGATAAGCCGTCGCTGATTATTTGTCGGACGGTGATTGGTTTTGGCTCCCCCAATAAGGCAGGAAAAGAAGAAGCGCACGGCGCCGCGCTGGGTGAACAAGAAGTGGCGTTGACCCGGCAGAAACTGGGCTGGCATCACCCGGCCTTTGAGATCCCGAAAGACATTTACCGGGCATGGGATGCACGCGAAAAAGGGGAAAAAGCGCAACAGAACTGGAATGCGAAATTCGCGGCTTACCAACACGCATACCCGGAACTGGCAGCAGAGTTTACCCGCCGGATGCGCGGCGAACTCCCTGACGAATGGGAAAAAACAACCCAGAAATACATTACCGAACTGCAGGCTAATCCGGCCAAAATCGCCAGCCGCAAAGCTTCGCAAAATACGCTGAATGCCTACGGGCCAATACTTCCTGAACTGCTGGGTGGTTCGGCAGATCTCGCGCCCAGCAACCTGACTATCTGGAAAGGCTCTGCGTCCCTGAAAGAAGATCCCGCCGGCAATTATATTCACTACGGCGTGCGTGAGTTTGGCATGACCGCCATTGCCAACGGCATCGCTCATCACGGTGGTTTTGTGCCGTACACGGCGACCTTCCTGATGTTTGTCGAGTATGCGCGTAACGCCGCACGCATGGCGGCACTGATGAAAGCCAGGCAGATTATGGTCTATACCCATGACTCGATTGGCCTGGGAGAAGATGGGCCGACGCACCAGGCCGTCGAACAACTCGCCAGCCTGCGCCTGACACCTAACTTCAGCACCTGGCGTCCGTGCGATCAGGTGGAGACAGCGGTCGGCTGGAAACTGGCGGTGGAGCGCCATGACGGACCCACGGCGTTGATCCTCTCCAGACAGAATCTGGCACAGATTGAACGTACACCCGAGCAGGTGAAGCAGATTGCCCGCGGTGGCTATGTGCTGAAAGACGGTGGAGGAAAACCCGATGTCATCCTGATTGCTACAGGTTCAGAAATGGAAATTACATTGCTGGCGGCGGAAAAACTGACGGGTGAAGGCCGCAATGTCCGCGTAGTTTCACTGCCCTCAACGGATATTTTCGACGCCCAGGATGAGGCTTACCGGGAATCGGTTCTGCCGGCAAACGTGAGCGCACGCGTGGCAGTAGAAGCGGGTATTGCCGACTACTGGTACAAATACGTCGGCCTGAAAGGGGCTATTGTCGGCATGACGGGATATGGAGAATCCGCCCCGGCGGACAAGCTGTTCCCGTTCTTCGGCTTTACGGTGGAGAACATTGTCGACAAAGCGCATAAGGTGCTGAACGCCTGATGGCGATGCTCACGCGTCTTATCAGGCCTACGAAATCTATCACCATCAGGCCGTATAAGGCGCTGTCGCATCCGGCATTAAATTAACGCGTGATCCACAGCGTGGGCCAGGCATCTGGTCCATGCCAGTTATCACAGCTTGGCTCTTGTGCGTAACGCACCAAACGAAAGCGCTGGCCGTCAAACCGCCAGCGTGTCTGGATCCCGCAGTCCGATAAACCTCGCCCTTTGGCTAGAGTGACCAACTCACGAGATTTCTCGTCAAACGTGGCATTGGTCAGCTCCATGTCGGTACTGTCTGCATCAGTTTTAAATGGCAGGCTCAGACGTACAGCGCGAGAGGTAAACGGCGTGGTTCGAGAAACGGTCCATGCCAGATCGATGGTGTTGTATGCCCCTGCTTCGCAGCCGATCATCAGCAGAGCTTTATCGTCCGTTAAGGCGAAAACCCGCATCTCACGACGCATGGGATCGAGTGAACAGCGGATGCCATTGATCCGCCAGTTGCCATAATCCAACAGCTCGCTACGCTCCTGTTGAGTGAGTGCCGTTGGCGTGGAATTAACCACCGCCACACCTTTCAGCGCGGGAGCCGGCGGAACGCTGAGCGGCGGCTCGTCTCCTTTCTCAATCCAGGCGGTTTCGCTACCAACGCGCTTTTGTTGCGCATCAATAAACAACAATGCTGCTTTCAGCCCAGACAGAGAAAGCGTTTGCGTACCTTTTTGCAGGGTAATGGCTTTCGCATCCTGCACAGTTTGTAAAAATGTCCCGATGGTAGCCGGATCATCCGTCATCAAATGCCAGGGCGTAATACGCCAGTGTTCACCGGCCAGGGGAAGTGGCGTGCCATCCAGCAGCAAGCGCGGCGCAATATCGGCCTCTTTGACATCAGGAGAATCCATACCGCCAAGTTCAATACGCAACACGGCATCGGTATGCGCCCCGGCACTGCGGCTCAGGGTCATCACCAGGCCGTGATGATCTCCCGTATTTCGCGCCACGCAGAAGTTTTGATTGTTGCAGGTCACCTGCCAATCAGAAAATGCCTGCTGTGCAGGCGCCGCCCACAGCAAGCGGGCCGGTAGTAGGCCGAGCAGGAACACGAAAATAATGCGATAGCGCATGGACGGTACAACCCCAAAATCAAAACACACAGCCCAGGCGGTATCTTCCTTGCGCGACTGATGAGGCTCAATAAGAATCGTCGGATTGGCCTGTATCTTTGTAAAGAAATATAAACCCTGACCGCTAATCCATAAGATGCGACGATTGCAGGTAGTTAAGTAACAGCACCGTTTTCCCGTCGCAAATCTCACCCGTTTTGATCATCGATAGTGCCTGTTCAAAAGGCAATTCCAGTACTTCAATATCCTCATCTTCAATACCGCCACCCGCATTGGCCCGTTGGCTGTCACTGTATTGCGCGATAAAAAAGTGAATGATCTCCGTCACGCCGCCCGGCGACATATATAACTCAAAAAGTTTCCGTGCTTCGCCCACTTCAAAGCCGGTCTCTTCAATGGCTTCTTTACGAATGCAAACTTCCGGCTCATCGTTGTCCAGCAACCCGGCGCAGGCTTCAATCAGTTGTCCACTTTCATTGCCGTTGACCCAGGTCGCAATACGAAACTGACGAGTCAGCACGACGTTTTTTTTCTCCGGGTTATACAGTAAAACTGTGGCGCCGTTACCGCGATCGTAAACCTCACGTTTGTGGCGAATGACCTCGCCATTGCTGCGGGTCAGGTCATAGGTGATATTGCGCAGGATGAAGTAGTTATCAGAAAGGACTTTATCTTTGATGAGGGTAATTTTTTGCGACATACCGGCTCCACAGCAAGAAGTGAGAAATAATACTACGCCGTGAAACCGGGTTTGTCTTGACCTTAGGCTAGTGAGATTTGACTGATTTTACACCCAGCCAGTCAATGATGCCCTGTGCGGCATGTCGCCCTTCCGCCATCGCAGTAACGACCAGATCCGCACCGCGAACTGCATCACCACCAGCAAAGATTTTCGGGTTGCTGGTTTGATAACGGTATGCGCTTTCAACATCAGCGGCAATGCGCCCCCAGTTATCAACCTTAACGCCATGCGACTCCAGCCACGGCATGCCGTGTGGGTGAAAACCAAACGCCATGATCACCGCATCAGCGGGCATGACAAACTCACTCCCGGCGATGGGAACCGGGCGACGACGGCCCTGCACATCCGGTTCGCCAAGCTGAGTACGTAAAAAACGTACACCGCTGACGCGTCCATCGGCATGCAACACCAGCTCAACCGGCTGGACGTTAAACTCGAAGTTTGCTCCTTCTTCACGCGCGTTCTTCACCTCTTTTTTCGAGCCCGGCATGTTGGCCTCATCACGGCGATAAGCGCAGGTCACCTGGCTTGCGCCATGACGCAGCGCGGTTCGCACGCAGTCCATTGCCGTATCGCCTCCGCCCAGCACAACCACGTTCAATCCTGCGGTATCGATAAACGGCTCTTCAGGCAGTTCCTCCAGCCCCATCACCTGCTTGGTGTTGGCAATCAGGAACGGCAGCGCATCATAAACGCCCGGCGCATCTTCATTTGGCAGATCGGCTTTCATCGAACGATAGGTACCAACTCCCACAAATACGGCGTCGTAATCGTCCAGCAGCGAGGAGAGCGCCACGTCTTTACCCACTTCGCAGTTAAGTTCGAAATGAATACCCATGGCGCTAAAGATTTCACGGCGGCGCGCCAGCAACGATTTGTCCAGCTTGAAAGCCGGAATACCAAACGTCAGCAAGCCGCCGATTTCTGGATGACGATCGAACACGGTAGCGCAGATGCCATTTCGCGCTAACACATCCGCGCAGGCCAGACCGGCCGGACCTGCGCCAATAATGGCGACACGTTTATCGACTTTCTGCACATGGCTAAGGTCGGGTCGCCATCCTTTGCTCAGCGCACGGTCAGAAATATAACGTTCAATATTGCCGATAGTCACCGCGCCATGTTCGTTCCGCACCGTGCAGGCCCCTTCGCACAGTCGGTCCTGTGGACAGACGCGCCCGGTCACCTCCGGCAGGCAGTTAGTCTGGTGAGAAAGTTCTACCGCCGCATCAATGTTCCCGGCTTTGACCAGTTCAATCCACTGCGGGATGTGGTTATGTAGCGGACAGGTCCATTCGCAAATACTGTGCTCGCCGCATTTCAGGCAACGAGACGCTTCCCGCTCCGCCTGCGCCGTACGAAATGGCAGGTATATTTCATCAAAGCTGGTTTTACGGGCTTCTATCGCCAATTTATCCGGTTCACCGCGCGGCGTCGTCGCCTGCATCTGCTCACGCCTGGTGAGCTGATGGGGCGTAAAATCGGTCGCGCTGGCATGCCAGGGCTGACTTTCAAGACTCGCCGTACGCAGCCGACGTGCTTTTGATAATCCGGTAAGCGAGTTTTCCGTCACCAGTTGCAACGCCTGCGCCGGACAGTTCTCCACGCAAGCCGGGCCCTCTTCACGCCCCTGACACAGGTCGCATTTGTGCGCCGTTGCTTTTACCTTTCCTTTAGCGACAGGAGTAAGTACGATCTGCATCGTACCAAAAGGACAGGCAACGACGCATGATTTGCAGCCAATACACTTTTGCGCATTCACCTGAACGCTGTCGTGCTCATGACTAATGGCCCCATTCGGGCAACTTCTGGCGCAAGGGGCATCTTCGCAGTGGTGGCAGGTGACTGCACTGCGCTGTTGCTGATGCTTGATGACGGTAATTCGGGGCTGAAAATGCCGTTGGCTCAGGACATGTTGCTCGTCATTGTGGGCCATGACACAGGCGACCTCACAGGCGTGGCATCCCAGGCACTGTTGGCTATTGACCATAATAAAACGATTCATGGCTTCCTTCTTTTTTGGTTGCGAAAACCTTATTCTTTATATGACTGTTGTTATTAACCGACCCTGAAGAGGGCGGCAATGTTCATTTGCCCAGGAAGCACAACTATTTATCCAGAACCTGTGGCAGATCAATTTATTTCATCGAATATGAAATTGTGTTTCATTTAACGTTCAGTTTTATGATTACTTTTTTAACATTTATCAAATACGCTGAATCGTTCAGGTTGAGTCGGAGCGTGGCGTGAATTGTGTGAGGGTGCGCAAGTGACGGTAAAGCGTCCGGTCTCGGCCAGCCTGGCTAAGGCTTTTTTCTATATAGTGTTGCTGTCGATTCTCTCAACGGGTATTGCACTGCTTACGCTGACCAGCAGCTTGCGGGATGCTGAAGCCATCAATATTGCCGGCTCTCTGCGTATGCAAAGCTATCGATTAGGTTACGATTTGCAAAGCCAGAGCCCGCAGTTAAACGCCCACCGTCAGCTTTTCCAGCAGGCGCTAAACTCACCGGCACTTCAGAATCTGAATGCGTGGTATGTGCCGCAAGCGGTAAAAAGTCGCTATGGCCGCCTGCATGCGAACTGGCTGGAAATGAACGCCCGCCTGACCAATGGCGATTTGCCGTGGTATCAGTCCAATATCAACAACTACGTCGATCAAATCGATCTCTTTGTGCTGGCGTTGCAGCATTATGCCGAGCGCAAGGTGATGTTGGTTTTTGGCATATCGCTGGCGGGAGGGATCGGTATCTTCACCCTCGTCTTCTTTACGCTACGGCGTATTCGCCAGCAGGTCGTGCGCCCGCTGAATAAGCTGGTGATGGCCAGCCAGCATATTGAACACGGTCGGTTTGATATCTCACCGCTGGATACACAACTCCCCAACGAACTGGGATTACTGGCGAAGACGTTTAGCCAGATGTCGAGTGAGTTGCATAAGCTGTACCGCTCGCTGGAAGCCTCCGTCGCCGAGAAAACCCACGATCTCCACGAAGCCAATCGCCGCCTGGAAGTGTTATATCAATGTTCCCAGGCACTGAATACCAGCCAGATTGACGTGTATTGCTTCCGCCATATTTTACAGATTGTCCGCGAACATGACGCCGCGTATTTCCTGGAGCTCACCGTCGGTGATAACTGGCGAATCAGCGAAGGAACGGCAAGCCCTGAACTGCCGATGCAGATCCTGCCCGTCACAATGCAAGATACGGTTTACGGTGAACTGCACTGGCAAAGCCCGAATGTGAATGCTTCCACGCCACTGCTCAACAGCGTATCAACGATGCTCGGGCGCGGGCTGTACTTCAACCAGGCGCAAAAGCACTTTCAGCAGTTGCTGCTAATGGAAGAGCGAGCAACCATCGCCCGCGAGCTGCACGACTCGCTGGCGCAGGTACTTTCTTATTTACGTATTCAGCTTACGCTACTAAAACGAGCTATTCCGCAGGATAACGTTCCGGCGCAAAGCATCATGGCGGACTTCTCCCAGGCGCTGAATGATGCTTACCGCCAACTGCGTGAGCTGCTTACCACCTTTCGCCTGACCCTACAGCAGGCCGATTTGCCTTCCGCTCTGCATGAAATGCTGGAAACGTTGCAAAATCAAACATCGGCTAAACTGACTCTCGATTGTCGGCTGCCAACACTGGCACTGGACGCGCAAATGCAGGTGCATCTGTTACAGATCGTCCGTGAAGCGGTGCTGAATGCCATTAAGCATGCCAATGCCAGCGAAATTGCGGTCAGTTGCGTGACCGCACCGGATGGTAATCATACCGTTTATATCCGTGATAACGGTGTCGGCATCGGTGAGCCTCATGAGCCTACGGGGCACTACGGTCTGAATATCATGCGTGAGCGCGCAGAGAGGCTCAGCGGTACGTTGACCTTCTCGCAACCTTCCGGAGGAGGCACGCTGGTGAGCATCAGCTTTCGATCGGCAGAGACCGACAGTCAGCTAACGTAAAGAACAGCAAAGCGTCGGAAAGCCTGAATTCAGGCCTGACGGCGTTGGCACAAAAGGTACGCTGTAAACGGGCATGATAATTTACATTATCTTCTTTTTTTCTCCACGTTTGCCCCGTACCTTGCCGCTACAGTAAGCAAGTCATACGCATAAATATACGCAGAAACACGAGGTCCCCTTTTAATGGCGAATTTTTTCATCGATCGCCCCATTTTTGCCTGGGTGTTAGCTATCCTGTTGTGCCTAACGGGAGCCCTGGCTATTTTTTCGCTGCCCGTTGAGCAATATCCCGACCTGGCACCGCCAAACGTGCGGGTTACCGCAAACTATCCAGGCGCATCTGCACAAACTCTGGAAAACACGGTGACCCAGGTTATCGAGCAGAACATGACGGGTCTCGACAATCTGATGTATATGTCATCCCAAAGCAGCGGAACCGGTCAGGCGACGGTGACGCTTAGCTTCGTTGCCGGGACCGATCCTGATGAAGCTGTACAGCAGGTGCAAAACCAGCTGCAATCGGCGATGCGTAAACTGCCGCAGGCGGTACAGGATCAGGGTGTTACGGTGCGAAAAACCGGGGATACCAATATTCTGACCATCGCTTTTGTGTCTACCGATGGCTCAATGGATAAGCAAGATATTGCCGACTACGTGGCAAGTAATATTCAGGACCCGCTTAGCCGTATTAACGGTGTGGGGGATATTGATGCTTACGGTTCACAGTATTCCATGCGTATCTGGCTCGATCCGGCCAAACTTAACAGCTTCCAGATGACCGCCAAAGATGTGACTGACGCTATCGAGTCACAGAATGCGCAGATTGCGGTTGGTCAGCTTGGCGGTACCCCTTCGGTGGACAAACAGGCGTTGAATGCGACGATCAACGCGCAGTCGCTACTACAAACGCCGGAACAGTTCCGCGATATTACACTACGCGTTAACCAGGACGGCTCGGAAGTCAGACTAGGCGATGTGGCAACGGTCGAAATGGGGGCCGAGAAGTACGACTACCTTAGCCGCTTTAATGGCAACCCCGCGTCCGGACTTGGGGTGAAACTGGCCTCCGGCGCCAATGAAATGGCAACAGCGGAACTGGTCATCAACCGCCTCGATGAGCTGTCGCAGTATTTTCCGCACGGGCTGGAATACAAGGTGGCCTATGAAACCACCTCCTTCGTCAAAGCGTCGATTATCGATGTGGTGAAAACGCTGCTCGAAGCTATCGCGCTGGTTTTCCTTGTGATGTACCTGTTCCTGCAAAATTTCCGTGCCACGCTGATTCCCACCATCGCCGTTCCTGTCGTTTTGATGGGTACCTTCTCCGTGCTTTACGCCTTTGGCTACAGCGTTAACACCTTAACAATGTTTGCGATGGTGCTGGCGATCGGCCTGCTGGTTGATGACGCTATCGTGGTGGTGGAAAACGTCGAGCGTATTATGAGTGAGGAAGGTCTCTCACCACGTGAAGCGACGCGAAAATCGATGGGGCAAATCCAGGGCGCGCTGGTCGGTATCGCCATGGTGCTGTCGGCGGTCTTTATTCCAATGGCCTTCTTTGGCGGCACTACTGGGGCCATTTATCGCCAGTTCTCGATTACTATCGTCTCCGCGATGGTGCTGTCCGTTCTGGTGGCGATGATCCTCACCCCTGCCCTGTGCGCTACGCTACTTAAACCGCTGCATAAAGGTGAGCATCATGGTCAAACAGGCTTCTTCGGCTGGTTTAACCGGATGTTTAACCGCAACGCTGAGCGTTACGAAAAAGGCGTTGCCCGGATCCTGCATCGCAGCCTGCGCTGGATACTGATCTACGGACTGCTGCTTGGCGGGATGGTGTTCCTGTTCCTACGCCTGCCAACGTCCTTCTTGCCGTTAGAAGACCGCGGGATGTTTACCACCTCGGTACAGTTGCCGAGCGGCTCCACGCAGCAGCAAACATTAAAAGTCGTTGAGGAAGTCGAGAAGTACTACTTCACCCACGAAAAAGACAACATTATGTCGGTCTTTTCCACGGTCGGTTCCGGCCCTGGCGGGAACGGTCAAAACGTGGCGCGTATGTTTGTCCGCTTAAAAGACTGGGATCAGCGCGACACCACTACCGGGACGTCTTTCGCCATTATCGAACGCGCGACCAAAGCCTTCAATAAGATTAAAGAAGCCCGCGTCTTCGCCAGTAGTCCTCCGGCCATCAGCGGTCTTGGTAGTTCCGCCGGTTTTGATATGGAATTACAGGACCACGCTGGTGCAGGCCATGACGCGTTAATGGCCGCACGCGACAAACTCATTGAGCTGGCCGGGAAAGACGCTTCACTGACCCGTGTTCGCCATAACGGTCTGGATGACAGTCCGCAACTGCAAATTGATATTGATCAGCGTAAGGCTCAGGCGCTGGGCGTTTCCATTGACGACATCAATGACACATTGCAGACGGCGTGGGGCTCCAGTTACGTAAACGACTTTATGGACAGGGGCCGTGTGAAGAAGGTTTACGTCCAGGCTGCGGCAAAATACCGCATGCTCCCGGACGATATTAACCTGTGGTATGTGCGCAATAGCAGCGGCGGCATGGTGCCATTCTCCGCGTTTGCCACTTCTCGCTGGGAAACCGGCTCACCGCGTCTGGAGCGATATAACGGTTATTCTGCTGTTGAAATCGTCGGCGAAGCCGCACCCGGAGTCAGTACTGGTACGGCAATGGACGTGATGGAGTCGCTGGTTCGCCAGTTACCAACCGGATTTGGCCTTGAATGGACGGCGATGTCGTATCAGGAACGGTTATCGGGATCTCAGGCTCCTGCCCTGTACGCCATTTCGCTGTTGGTCGTGTTCCTGTGTCTGGCTGCACTGTACGAGAGCTGGTCGGTACCGTTCTCCGTTATGCTGGTCGTACCGTTGGGGGTCATTGGCGCGCTGCTGGCGACCTGGATGCGCGGTCTGGAAAACGATGTTTATTTCCAGGTCGGCTTATTAACGGTAATCGGGCTATCGGCGAAGAACGCGATACTGATTGTTGAATTCGCCAACGAGATGAACGAAAAAGGGCACGACCTGCTCGACGCTACGCTGCATGCGTGTCGCCAACGTTTACGTCCGATTCTCATGACATCGCTGGCGTTTATCTTCGGGGTACTGCCGATGACAATCAGCAGCGGTGCTGGCTCCGGCGGCCAGCATGCGGTTGGGACCGGTGTCATGGGTGGGATGATTTCAGCCACCATTCTGGCGATTTTCTTCGTCCCGCTGTTCTTTGTGCTGGTGCGTAGACGCTTCCCGCTGAAGCCACGCCCAGAATAATCGGGCACAAAAAAGGCGACTTACGATGAGTCGCCTTTTTCATCCTTTTCAGGATATGAATTTCTTCCAGAAAATTATTTACGAAGCATCACTTCGATAAAGTCTTTCCAGTTCCCCAGTTCACGTTCAATCATAACGACCTCTCTTATTATTATGGGCATTCTACGAAATCATCCTCATTAAAAGAAGATAATTTAACCGATGGTTGTGATTACATCCTCCAGTGCCTGGGGTCATGTCATCACTATGCGCTATACCCATAAATTTTATGTGACTCACTGCAATATTTTGAAATATTCACACATAATCTACGACTTTGACAATTTTGATGGAAAAACAGACTGATGCAAACAGGTTTATTCTGAAATACCGATCGACGTGAAATTTTGGAACTTTCAGGAATCATTATTCACCGTTGTTCAACAATGTTATATTTTTCTATAACGAATGAATGACAATATGTATTATCAGAAACGCGAGAATACAAGAATAAGTATTCAAAATACGTTAATAAGGATTCACATGATCACCCTCTACGGCATTAAGAATTGCGATACAATTAAAAAGGCCCGACGCTGGCTGGAAACGCAGGGTATTGACTACCGCTTCCATGATTATCGTGTCGACGGTCTGGACAACGCGCTGTTACAGTCCTTTATCAGCGAGTTAGGCTGGGAGGCGCTGCTCAATACGCGGGGAACCACCTGGCGCAAACTGGATGAAGCAACGCGTAATCAAATCACGGATGCCGCTGCTGCCGCCTCATTGATGATTGAAATGCCTGCAATTATCAAACGCCCATTGCTCTGCGAGCCCGGTAAGCCTATGCTGCTTGGTTTCAGTGAATCCAGTTATACTCTGTTTTTTAATGAGGTGTAGTCTATGTCGTGCCCGGTTATTGAGCTGACACAGCAGCTTATTCGCCGACCTTCCCTGAGCCCGGATGATGCCGGGTGCCAGGCGTTAATGATTGAACGTCTGCGTGCGGTAGGTTTTACCGTTGAGCGAATGGATTTTGGTGACACACAGAATTTTTGGGCATGGCGCGGAAAAGGTGAGACCCTGGCATTTGCCGGTCACACCGACGTAGTGCCCGCAGGCGATGTTGATCGGTGGATCAATCCGCCGTTTGAACCGACCATTCGCGACGGCATGCTGTTCGGGCGCGGTGCGGCCGATATGAAAGGTTCGCTGGCGGCAATGGTCGTGGCGGCAGAGCGATTTGTCGCCCAACATCCGAACCATCAAGGGCGTCTGGCATTTTTGATAACGTCAGACGAAGAAGCCAGCGCTAAAAACGGCACCGTGAAGGTCGTTGAAACGCTGATGGCGCGCAATGAGCGGCTGGATTATTGCCTGGTCGGTGAGCCGTCCAGCACCGAAATCGTCGGTGACGTGGTGAAAAATGGACGTCGTGGTTCCCTCACCTGCAACCTGACTATTCATGGCGTACAGGGGCATGTGGCCTATCCGCATCTGGCTGATAACCCGGTGCACCGGGCTGCGCCAATGCTCAATGAGCTGGTGGCGATTGAATGGGATCAGGGCAATGAGTTCTTTCCGGCAACCAGCATGCAGATTGCCAATATTCAGGCAGGCACGGGCAGCAACAACGTCATCCCCGGCGAACTGTTTATTCAGTTCAACTTCCGTTTCAGCACCGAATTAAACGACGAAATGATTAAGTCGCGGGTACTGGAACTGTTGGACAAGCACCAACTGCGTTACACAGTAGACTGGTGGCTTTCCGGCCAACCGTTCCTGACCGAACGCGGTAAACTGGTGGATGCAGTGGTGAACGCCATTGAGCACTATAATGAGATTAAACCGCAGTTACTGACGACAGGCGGGACGTCCGACGGGCGCTTTATTGCCCGCATGGGGGCACAGGTGGTGGAACTTGGGCCGGTCAATGCCACCATTCATAAAATAAATGAATGCGTCAATGCCGCCGACCTGCAGCTACTTGCCCGTATGTATCAACGTATCATGGAACAACTCGTCGCCTGATGAGTGTTCCTGCAAGAGGAAATAAGCATGGACTGGCTGGCAAAATATTGGTGGATTTTAGTGCTGGTGTTTCTGGTGGGGGTACTGCTGAATGTGATCAAAGATCTTAAGCGTGTCGACCACAAGAAGTTTCTCGCCAATAAGCCGGAGCTTCCCCCGCATCGTGATTTTAACGATAAATGGGACGATGACGACGATTGGCCGAACAAGGATCAGCCGAAGAAATAATTTGTAGGCCGGATAACACATATCACGTTGCTATCCGGCACTATCACTGACTGTCATGCCGGATGGCGGCTTCGCCTTATCCGGCCTACAGGTTAAATCATCTCAATCACATCATCATCGTGAGGCTTACCACCGCTCAGCGCTTCATCAAAGTAGTGCTTCGGCACGGTAAAACGCAGATGGTCGAGCGCAAACTGCATGCTGTGTTCATCAATGGCGTGCCCCAGATTTTCGACGATATCCAGCGTCACATCCCCACCTGCACGAATTAACGCTTCCTGCGCAGCAACGGCATGAGATAACTCAATCACCCGATCTTCACCGCCGTGAATCAAATGCACTGTGGTAGCAGTGGTAGCCGCTTCCGGCAAGGTGGCGTAACGGCCATTAAAGGCAATGACCCGCGATGCCAGCCCTGGCTCAGCTTTGATACTCTCAAGTGACATAATCGCCCCCTGAGAAAAACCAATCAACGCGGTAGCCTGAGGTGACACACCACTCTGTTTCTGCCAATAGCGAACGGTTTCGATAAACACCGGCATGATGGCATCAATACGCGCCTGACGGTTCTCTTCCGTTACACCCTGAACAGAAAACCACTGACGGCCACCGGCAGCACCATAAGGCTCTGCCCCACCAATGCTAACGATTAGCGCATCCGGAAACAGCGGCGCAAACCAGCTGCCAATTTCGCCCATGGCTACCGGATTATCGCCGACACCATGAAACAGCAACAGCAACTGTTGAGCGGGTTTATCGGGACTTTGAACAACAAAATGGTCATGTTTCATGGCGATCTCCTTAACTGATGAGAATTATTCTACGCCGCTTAACCGCAATGACCATGCCAGGAAATTGAAGAAGTTAGTGAAAAAATTGCCATTGCATAATGCGATTACGTAACCATTGCTGACGTTCGGTATCCAACTGCGCTAACGCCTGTGCCGCCTCTTCACGCTGAACCAGCAACAACGCTTTTCGCCCCGAGACCTTCAGCCGCTTGCACAATTCCGCGTCACTGCATTTTTCCTGTAAACGCCCACGCAGCGCCGGGAGAGGCTGTGCACAGTGCTGGAGCAGACGGCTCAGACAACCGAGTGATGTGAGTAACGGCCGATGCGCGAAGGCAAACCCTGCCAGCTCATCCCAGTCATCATCATTAAGCGTAGACGCGTTCAGTGGAACGACCGGGATACGCTCATCATTCCATTGGGCGAGGATCGCCGCATCGCGACGCAATCGCTGATGCTCCCGCTCAGCCAGACGCTGCCCGGCATCACTGATAGGAAGTAACGCCATTGCCGTATAGCACCCACTGCTGGCTTCACGATGATTCCCCATCCGCACCAGGATAAAACCGCAGCGCTGCCAAAAACGCCACAACTCGGCCGTATAACCGAAACTGACGGAAAGATAGTCACACTGCGAGGAATACTGATGGGCCTGCATAATCAGTTGCTGCCCGATACCTTCCCGCTGGCGAGCAGGATGAACCGCAATACGGCTAACCCGCCGGCCAACCAGCGTTGCGGCCAGCGGATCGCTGCCATGCGCCGCCAGTGACTGCGCAACCAGGTTGCCTCTTGGCCGGCGATATCCCGCCCACACAGCCTGACTTAACGCTGCGGATAGGCCACCCTCATCCACCAGCCAGACAGCGCCTGCAACAGCGTCCACGCCCGATGCCTGAAGAAAATGCTGACCCGGCGCATCCATCATCCGGCGCAGATCCAGTGGCGAGGTGCGATAATGCGCACCGGAGAGCAATTGATAGACCGCCAGCGGTAGCGTCGGGTTGGTATGCCAGACATTCGCATCAAATGCGCAGAAGCGAATCTCACCCTGTGGCGCATGCGTAAAGGTTTCATCATCAAACACCAGCGCATCGCTGACCATTTTTTCCAGTGGGCATCCCTGCGCCCAACGCACTGGCTGTTGTAATTCATAGCGCCGCAGATGTGGGAAGCGAGCGCAGAATTTCAACAAAAACCCTCTGCCGGTTCCCTCATAGCCCTGAACGGTTGTCGTTAACAGCGTGCGGGGAAAACGTGAAACCAGCTGGTGCAGAAGCGGTGCAGGAATAGCAGCCGCTTCATCAACAACGAGCCAGTCAGCCGTTTCAGCACTGGCTAACAGCGCGTCCGGCGCCATAAAGCAGTAGCGTTCCCCGGCAAATTGCGCCAGTACATCCGTTGCCGCTTTCGCCGGTGCGGTAACGATGGCCGTCCCCTTCATACGCGAAATCAACTGCCCGGCCAGCGCGGATTTTCCCCGACCACGCGCGGCGGTCACCGCAACCACACCCGGAGGCATATCCAGTAAATGATGTAAAATCTTCGCCTGTTCCGGCTGGGGATCGCCGTTTGCCGCCTGCCAGTCTGCTCGCACAGGAAAATGCGGATAGGATTTCGCCTGATGCTGTTGCCAGTGCAGCGTTTCCCCTTCACGAGCCACTGCTCGCCTGAAGTGTTCAACAAAGTGCGGTGTTGGGATAGGTTCAGCGCAGTCGCTCCAGCGCAGGGAATCCGCGTCCGGATGCGTGTGCCAGTCCTGCCAGGGCGGGGTCAGCAACACCAGCCAACTCCCGGCGCGGAGCGTGCCGCTGAGTGCGGCAAATGCCGCCGCGTCGAATCCCTGCCCGGCATCAAAAACGGCATGGCGAAATTCACGCCCTAACAGCGTCTGTAGCGCCTGGGGTGTGCAGTTCGGCTCAGCAGGGGCTGTTGCCCCCACCCACAGCCAGTCGCCGGGCAATGTTTTGCGTAGCGCTAACGCTTGAGCCTGGCACCAGTTTTCTTCGCCGCTGATGACCAACAGACGACGAATCCCTTCGCGGCTCATCTGTTCTGTGAGCGCACTCAGTGCTGCATTGTCAGACATCCCTGCCTCAATATCTTAAATGCCTTTGCCAAAGGTATTACATTGTCCCGGATCGCCACTGTCAAAGCCGCGTTTAAACCAGGTGTAACGTTGCTGCGAGGTGCCGTGAGTAAAGCTATCGGGCACAACGCGCCCTTGCCCTTGCCCTTGCTGTTGCAAACGATCATCACCAATGGCCTGAGCGGCGTTTAACGCCTCTTCCAGATCGCCGGATTCAAGTACACCCTGCTGCTGCATACTGTGTCCCCAGACACCCGCAAAGCAATCCGCCTGCAACTCCATACGAACAGAAAGGCGATTCACTTCGGCCTGAGAGGCATTCTGCTGCATCTGGCGAACTTTCGGTTCAATACCCAGCAGTTTCTGCACATGGTGGCCTACTTCGTGCGCGATGACATAGCCCTGAGCAAAATCGCCATCGGCGCCCAGCTTATTTTTCATGTCATCATAGAAGGAAAGATCGATATATACCGTACCGTCCGCCGGGCAATAAAACGGTCCCATCACGGACTGACCCGCACCGCAGCCGGTACGCGTCGCGCCACGATACATCACCAGCTTCGGCTGTTGATAGGTGCGCCCCATTTTTTCAAACTGCTGACCCCAGGTATCTTCGGTCGTTGCCAGTATCACTGAGGTAAATTTTGCGGCTTCATCGTCATTTGGGCTGATGGAGCGTGTGGTTTGCTGTTGCGAAACAGGCTGGCCGGTCATCAGTCCGGTGAGATCCACGCCATAATAGCCCGCGACAAGCACCACAATCAGCAGAATGATACCGCCTTTACCACTCGGCAAACGAAAACCAGGGCCGCCCATGGAAGGACCACCGCCGGCGCTATTTCGTCTGTCTTCTACATTGTCACTTTCACGACGCCCTTGCCAGCGCATAGTCACCTCAACTTTTTATTCATTATGTTGATGATCGTAGGCGGTTCGGAACAGGATTACCATAAGAAATAGTAATCAAATCAGGTGGGGTTAATGAGCCGGAGAGCGATCGCCGGCTCAGGGGAAGATTAGTCTAACTTCACACCCAGGCGATGCGCGACGGCTTCATAGGCTTCGATCAGGCCGCCCAGACTCTGGCGGAAGCGATCTTTGTCCATTTTATCCAGCGTTTCTTTATCCCACAGGCGGCTACCGTCCGGTGAGAATTCATCACCCAGAACCACTTCACCTTTATACAAACCAAACTCAAGTTTGAAGTCGACCAGAATCAGACCAGCATCATCAAACATCTTTTTCAGCACGTCGTTAGCTTTGTAGGTCAGCTCTTTCATACGTGCCAGATTCTCTTTGCTCACCCAACCAAAAGTTTCGCAATAGGAATCGTTAATCATTGGATCGTGCATAGCATCGTTTTTCAGGAACAGATCAAACAGCGGCGGATTCAGTTCAATACCTTCCTCAACGCCTAAACGCTTAACCAGAGAGCCTGCCGCGCGGTTACGTACCACACATTCAACCGGTACCATCTCCAGTTTTTTCACCAGACATTCGGTATCAGAAAGCAGTCGCTCCATCTGGGTAGGAATGCCCGCTTCTTGCAGTTTAGTCATAATGAAATGGTTGAATTTGTTGTTCACCATGCCTTTACGGTCAAACTGTTCAATGCGCGCGCCATCCCCTGCTGACGTATCATTGCGGAATTCGAGCACCAACAGGTCCGGGTTTTCCGTGCTGTATACGGTCTTCGCTTTACCACGATACAACTCAGCTTGCTTTTGCATCTTTATTACTCCTGGGTGTGAATTAACGATAAATATTGCGTTTTTCTGCCGACGCACACGTTTGCGTATCATATCAGAAAAAAAGGGCTGGAGTTATCCAGCCCTTTATTTTTACTTACTGAACGCTGCCTGGAAGACGGCGACCAGCGCGTCGTTCTGGCTTTGCGTCAGGGTATGCCCCTTCGGATCGATAAACTGCAAACTACTGCGGTTGTCTAAATCACCGACCTGCAGTTTGTAGTCGCCGGATACCAGACCCGGATCGCTTGCGCCCAGCTCCTGCCAGTTACTGTCTGACAGTGGTTTGTAAGTCACCGCGATGCTGCCCTGAGAACGGGTGCTGTCGGTCACTTTCATGCCCACTTTTTCCAGCGCTGCCGGCAGACGCTGCCACACCACGTTGAACGGTCCACGTACCACCAGCATCGGTAAACCGGTGTCATCTGCAGCACTCTGAACGTCCATCGTCGCGGCAGAACGGTTCTGCGCGGCATTCGCGGCGTCAGTGGCGTTCTTATCCAGACCCGCAGAGATAACGTTCATCATCTCAGCGCTATAGCGCTGCATGGATGCCGCATCGGCTACCGGTTTACCCGCCTGCTCGAGGTTAATCAGTTTCACCGTCACCGCCTGCTGATAGCCCTGCGGTTTAACCGAGATTTGATAACGTCCACGGTACTGTTCGTCTTCATCCAGACGGTTCCAGTCAACCCAATCGGTGGTCAGCGTCTGGCTGGCATCATCACGTTTCGCGATGGTGTAGTTTTTAGACTGAACAACGCTCACGACCTGCGGCCACAGCGTGTTGCCACGACCATTTTCCACCAACAATGTCGCTGTATCGCCCGCGATCTGAGTACGGGCGCCAGTAACTAATGCTAACGGCTGAGCCGGTGGGCGAATATCCAGCGCTTTGCCCACGGCACCGCTGCCGTTGGTTACCGGGATGTTATAGTCACCGGTCATAACCGGCAGAATCATCCCAGCTGGCGCGTGAAGCTCAGCAAGCGGTGCGGCCTCCAGATAGGATTCATCACCGCTCACCTGGCGCTTATAGCGCGAGTCAGAACTACAGGCCGCGAGCAGCATAACAAGCGAAACACCCGCAACCTTGGCCAGGCGCGACTTTTGTACTGAGTAAGCCATCAAATCTCCCTAAACTTTACAGCAAACCGGCATGCTTAAGCGCCGCTTTGACGATATCACGAGCATTGTCCGTGATTGGCGTCATCGGCAAACGTAGCGTATCGGTCGCCACAAGTCCCAACTCCTTACATGCCCATTTCACGGGAATAGGATTGGGTTCGACAAATAGTTTGTTGTGTAACGGCATCAGACGCTGGTTAATCACCCGCGCCTCGGCAAATTGCCCGGCTGCCGCCAGTTTGCACATTTCAGCCATATCACGTGCCGCAACGTTAGACGTTACGGAAATCACGCCATGACCACCGAGCTGCATAAAATCCAGTCCGGTCGCGTCATCACCGCTGAGCAGAATAAAGTCGTCCGAAACCAGCTCTTTGATCTGGTGAACACGACTTAAGTTCCCTGTGGCCTCTTTGATAGCGACAATATTTTTTACCTTCGCCAGGCGACCAACGGTTTCCGGCAGCATATCGCAGCCAGTACGGGACGGCACATTATACAGAATTTGCGGCAGGTCAGTATGTTCCGCGATGGCTTTGAAATGCTGGAACAAACCTTCCTGAGTTGGGCGGTTGTAATAAGGCGTCACCGTCAGGCAGCCGACAACACCGCTGTCGTTAAAACGCTGCGTCAGACTAATGCCTTCTGCGGTCGCATTGGCGCCGGTTCCGGCAATAACCGGAATACGCCCGTCAGCCAGTTCCAGCGTCATCATTACCACATCGCCATGTTCATCATGACTCAGGGTAGCGGACTCACCGGTGGTGCCAACCGAAACGATCGCCGAGGTGCCGCTGGCGACATGATAATCAATCAGTTTTTTCAGGCTCGACCGGCAGACTTTACCTTTCTCATCCATCGGCGTAATAAGCGCGACAATACTTCCCGTGAACATGGGCCATCCTCTGTGCAAACAAGTGTCTCAATGGTACGTTTGGTACGACAATAAAAGCAAGCGACCATAGCCCTTCTGATTGTTGTATGCATGTTTTTTTTATGCTTTCCTTATGATTACCTCACCGCTCAAAGGAAGAACAGGTTTGACATCGCCATCGCAACACTATCTGGTCATTACTGCGCTGGGTGCTGACCGCCCGGGAATTGTGAACACTATCACCCGTCATGTCAGCAGTTGTGGCTGTAATATCGAAGACAGCCGACTGGCCATGCTGGGTGACGAGTTCACGTTTATCATGTTGCTGTCGGGCACCTGGAATGCCATCACCCTGATTGAATCAACCTTGCCATTGAAGGGTGCAGAGCTGGATTTACTGATCGTGATGAAGCGTACGACCGCGCGTCCCCGCCCGGCGATGCCCGCCACGGTATGGGTACAGGTCGATGTCCCCGACTCGCCTCATTTGATTGAACGCTTTACCGCCCTGTTTGACAGCCACCAAATGAATATTGCGGAACTGGTTTCGCGCACACAGCCGGCAGAAAACGGCAAGGCTGCACAGTTGTTTATTCAAATTACCGCACATAGTCCTGCGTCACATGATTCGGCAAATATTGAGGATGCGTTTAAAGCACTCTGTACAGAACTCAATGCGCAAGGCAGTATTAACGTCGTCAATTACTCACAGCATGATGAACAGGATGGAGTTAAGTAATGAACCCACTGAAAGCCGGTGATATCGCACCGAAATTTAGCTTGCCGGATCAAGACGGAGAACAAGTAAATTTAACCGACTTCCAGGGACAGCGTGTTCTGGTTTATTTCTACCCGAAAGCCATGACGCCCGGCTGTACCGTTCAGGCCTGTGGCTTGCGCGATAACATGGATCAGTTAAAAAAAGCCGGTGTTGAGGTGCTGGGGATAAGCACCGATAAACCAGAAAAGCTTTCCCGATTTGCGGAGAAAGAAGTGCTTAACTTCACGCTCCTGTCTGATGAAGATCATCAGGTTTGCGAGCAGTTTGGCGTCTGGGGTGAAAAGTCATTTATGGGTAAGACCTACGATGGCATCCACCGCATCAGCTTCCTGATTGATGCCGAAGGCAAAATTGAACATGTGTTTGATGATTTCAAAACCAGCAATCACCACGACATCGTGCTGAACTGGGTTCTGGACAACGCCTGACCGTGAAATGCCGGATGGCGGCGTGAATGCCTTATCCGGCCTACAAATGCACGCACGTAGGCCGGATAAGACGCTTTAGCGTCGCCATCCGGCAGATAACCGCCCGGTTACTCAAACGTCCCTTTAACGCACGCCTTTTTCTCTTTCACCACGGCTTTCCCCTTCGCCCACAGGTCATTCACTTCCAGCGCGTCGTTCAGCACCAGAATGTCCGCATCGCATCCCACCGCCAGACGCCCTTTATGCGCAAACCCAAGAAACTCCGCGACTGTGCGTGTAAGCGGGCATAGCGCCTGTTCCAGCGGTATCGCATGAATCTGCACCAGTTGACGCAGCGTTTCCGCCAGTGATTCAAATCCTGCGACGCCAATCCCTGTCAGATTACCGGACGCATCAAATTCCGGTTGGCTACCGTTGCCATCCGAGCTCAGGGTAATACGCGATAGCGGCACTTCGTGGCGCAACGCTGTAGCAATCGCCGTTGCCGGATCAACAGGCTCATCAATACTGCTGGTGATATCGATATAACCTCCTTTGCGGGCATACTCCAGCGCTGCCTGAAACAACGGTTCCGCGCGATTAACATGCGTTGGCAACAGTTTGGTCATCGGCACATCGCAACACGCCAGAATTTCATATAGCGGTTCCAGCATGCGTGGACTGTCCCCCATATGAAATACGCTAATCCCGGGTTTTTGCCCTAATAACCCGCCAACACGCGACTGCGCCGCCATGTTCGCCAGCGCCGTTGCATTCGGGGCGGAGGATCGATGATCCGAAACTGCGCATTTCACGCCAATCACTTTGTCAATCAGCGCGACATCGCGGTCAATACTGCCGGTTATCGTAGGTGAAGGTAGAGAATATGCGCCGGTGAGCATCCAGGCGCTGATCCCCTCACATTCCAGCGCACGGGTTTTCGCCAGCAACGACTCAGGATGGCGGGTAATCCCGTCCGTTCCCAACAATCCCACGACGGAAGTGATACCGGCTTCAACCAGTCGCGACAAGCGCACTTCCGGCGTGCGGGTATGTGGCCCTGCCTCTCCGCCGCCGCCAATCAGATGGACGTGTTGGTCGATAAAGCCGGGACACACAATTGCCCCGTCAAGATTGATGCACTCACAGCCGGGAAAATCTTCTGCCGCGATAGACGGGGCGATGGCGACAATTTTACCGCCAGAAACCAGAATATCCTGTTGGCCTAAATCTTCAGGTGCGTATACGTGTCCATGCTGGAACAACGTCAAATTAAGAATGGAACAGTTCATAACCTTCCTTGTCAGGCAATAACCTGCATAACCCAAATAGAGAGCAGCGCATTAATCACACAGACTGCAATAATCAGCGGGTAGTAGCGAGGATGGACTCCCGCCGTTCCCAGACAACGTCCGACATTTTGTACCGGATTCCCCATCAGGTAGATAGCCGGTAGCAATACCGTAGCATCATGTCCTGAAAGCGTACCTGCGACAACCAGGCTTGCACAAACGCCGACGCCGCCTCCCATACTCATCACCGCCGCCAGCAGCACGGTGGCAGACTCCCCCGGCAGCCCCCACAACGCCATGACCGGTTCACATACCCTGCCTACGATGTCGAGTAACCCCGTCACCTTCAGCGCCTGAATAATCACAAACGCCATCACCACGTTAGGTAACAAACTGGTCGTGGCAATGGTAAACCCGCGTCGTGCGCCATCGATAAACATATCCATGACATTTTTACGTACGTGTGTTGTCATCTCAGTCCTCCCGCTGCATACGGCGATGTTCAAGCTGTGCGATCCACAACCGTAGCAGGTTAGCCCCTATAAACTTGAAGACAAGGATCACCGCCAGCGGCGTGATTATCGGTACGGTGACCATCGTAAACAGGGCTGCGCCTGACGAAAAATAGTTAGTGATGCACGCACTACCGCTGGTTTGCCAACAGGCAAAGATGGCGCGTTCCTGCTCGGTAATGATCCCCTCTTCGGCCATTTCCTTGGTCATCCCGGCCGCCGCATCGGTATTTTGTAAATTCGCGATCAGCGCCAACGAGCACACACCCGGGATACCGAGTAAAGGTCGCAGAACGGGCGTCATCAGCTGTTGTGCCGCACGCAGCCCTCCAAGCCCTTCGGTTACAGAAATAATCCCGAGAGAAAGAATGACGGAAGGTGCCAATTCAAGCGCGAATAAAAAGCCATCTTTTGCCCCCATACCGCCCGTACCGCGAAAAGAGACCGCCGTGTCGCCCGCCGCATTAATCTGCCCAAATGCGCCGTTGAGGACGGTAAAGTCAAATACCCGCCACCATTCGGCACTTTTCGCAAACATGCCGGAAAAAAGGACAATTGTGATGAAAAAAGCGAGATAGCCGCCCCATCCCACCTTTTGCTGCGCGTGTGTGTTGTGACCCATTTAATTCTCCTGTTGGTCTTATTCCTTGCGTGACGAAAAAAGCATCACGAGGGCCAAGTTAAAGACAAACGTGGAGAAAAACGATATCGGAGGAAATTATTCAGAAAGTGTGGATAGAGGTCAGACAAGTTCAGTTCCGACAGCATGGCGCCGTCGGAACTGATGGATTAGCGATCGTCAACCGTCTGACCATCCGGCCAGGCATGGACCACGGCTTTGATTAGCGTCGCCAGCGGAATGGCAAAGAAAACGCCCCAGAATCCCCACAGGCCGCCGAAAATAACTACCGACAGAATAATCACCAGCGGATGCAGGTTTACAGCTTCGGAAAAAAGTACGGGAACCAGCAGATTGCCGTCCAGCGCCTGGATTATCAGGTACACGGCGAAACAGCTCCAGAACTCCGTTCCGAGTCCGAACTGAAACAACGCCACACCAACAACCGGAATCGTCACCACAAACGCGCCGATGTACGGGATGAGCACAGAGAACCCCACCAGCACCGCCAGCAGCAGAGAGTAGTTAAGGCCAAACATCAGGAAGCCCAGCCAGGTTGCCACACCGACCACCACCATCTCCAGTACTTTACCGCGGATATAGTTGGTGATTTGCTGGTTCATTTCTTTCCAGACCTGTCCTGCCAGTCCACGATTTCGCGGCAGCACCCGGCGCACAGCATTCAACATCTGGCTTTTATCCTTCACCAAAAAGAATACCATCAGTGGGACAAGCACCAGATACACCGCCAGCGTCAACAACCCAACCAGAGAAGCCAGCGAATATTTCACCACTGAATCGCCCATGGTGAGCATCCGGGAACGCATATTCTCCGCCATCGCATCAATGATGCCCGCATCCATAAGCGCCGGATAACGTCGCGGTAAGGTGGCGGCAAAGTCAGACAACTTGTTGAGCATGCCAGGCATATCGCGGATCAAATAGATGCCTTGCTGCCATGCGACAGGCATTACCACAAACGCCATCAGCAGCAAAATTCCGACAAACACCACCAGCACAATTGACGTTGCCCAGCGCCGCGAGCAACCGATATTTTCCAGCCGGGCGGTAGGCCACTCCAGCAAATAAGCCAGCACAATCGCGACCAGCAGCGGCGCTAGCAGACCGCTAAAGAAGAACAGGATGCCAAAACCGGCAACCAGAATAATCAGCAAAGCAATAGCCTCTGGGTCGCTAAAGCGGCGGCGATACCATTGCGTCAACATTTCGAGCATAAAACCTTCCCTGAACCTCAATAGCGGGATTGCGATCCCGAATTGTATCGAAATGTCACAAAAAAGACTTCGCTTTTTATGGCTGATTACGCAAAGTGAAAAGACATTTTTCCTGGGTGTTCATCGTCAGGTTTCGCAGTTACACTCGCTAAGCTTGCGGAGTGTGAACGATACTTCACGGCATTGGTCAAATGGCTATCTCAAAAAAGAATACAGGACAGAGGTTATGTTCAGGCAGTTGAAAAAAAACCTGGTTGCTACCCTCATTGCTGCACTGACCGTCGGTCAGGTCGCGCCCGCATTTGCTGACACTGCGGATACCCTACCTGATATGGGAACCTCGGCAGGGAGTACGCTTTCTATTGGACAAGAAATGCAGATGGGCGATTATTACGTTCGCCAGCTGCGCGGTAGTGCGCCGTTAATTAACGATCCGCTGCTAACCCAATATATTAATGCTCTGGGGATGCGCCTGGTTTCGCATGCAGATTCCGTAAAAACACCCTTCACTTTCTTTTTAATTAACAACGATGAAATAAACGCCTTCGCTTTTTTTGGCGGCAACGTTGTATTGCACTCAGCGCTGTTCCGCTATTCCGATAACGAAAGCCAACTGGCGTCGGTAATGGCGCACGAAATTTCTCACGTCACGCAGCGCCACTTGGCGCGTGCGATGGAAGATCAGAAACGTAGCGCACCGCTGACATGGGTCGGCGCATTAGGCTCGATTTTATTAGCAATGGCCAGCCCGCAGGCAGGGATGGCGGCGCTAACCGGTACGCTGGCGGGTACTCGCCAGGGGATGATTAGCTTTACTCAGCAGAACGAACAGGAAGCAGACCGCATCGGTATTCAGGTGCTGCAACGTTCAGGATTTGATCCCCAGGCCATGCCAACATTCCTGGAGAAACTGCTCGATCAGGCCCGTTACTCTACACGTCCCCCGGAAATTCTTCTGACTCACCCCCTGCCAGAAAGCCGTCTGGCAGATGCGCGTAACCGCGCCAACCAGATGCGCCCGGTCGTCGTGCAATCTTCAGAAGATTTCTATTTGGCCAAAGCGCGCACCCTGGGCATGTACAATTCAGGCCGCAACCAGTTAACCAGCGATCTACTGGATAACTGGTCGAAAGGCAACGTGCGCGAACAGCGCGCTGCGCAGTACGGTCGGGCGCTGCAAGCGATGGAAGCCAGTAAATACGACGAAGCACGTAAAGCGCTACAGCCGCTGCTGGCGGCAGATCCGAATAATGCCTGGTATCTCGACCTGGCAACAGACATCGATCTCGGCCAGAAGAAAACCAGCGATGCTATTAATCGCCTGAAAAATGCTCGTGACCTGCGCGTGAATCCAGTATTGCAGCTCAACCTGGCAAATGCGTATTTGCAAGGTGGACAAGCGAAAGAGGCGGCCACCATCCTGAATCGCTATACGTTTAACCATAAAGATGACACTAACGGCTGGGATCTGTTGGCGCAAACGGAAGCGAATCTGAATAACCGCGATCAGGAGCTGGCCGCGCGTGCTGAAGGGTATGCGCTGGCGGGCCGTCTTGATCAGGCGATCTCGATGCTCAGCAACGCCAGTGCTCAGGTGAAACTCGGCAGTCAGCAGCAGGCCAGGTACGATGCCCGTATCGACCAACTGCGCCAACTGCAAGAGCGCTTTAAACCGTACTCGAAGATGTAACTATTGAATACTTGCCGGATGGCGGCGCTGTTGCGCCTTATCCGGCCTGCGGCAGGCACATTTGGTCGGCCGAATCGTCATGCAAGGAGAAGTCATGTCAGACGCGATTAAAATTTACCATAACCCACGCTGCTCAAAGAGCCGTGAAACGCTGGAATTACTAAAGTCTAACGGTGTAGAGCCAGAAGTCGTGCTGTATCTGGAAACCCCGGCTGATGCAGCGACACTGCGTGAATTGCTGAAGATGCTGGGCATGTCCAGCGCTCGCGAACTGATGCGTCAGAAAGAAGATCTCTACAAATCGCTCAACCTGGCGGACAGCAGTTTGAGTGAAGATGCGCTGATTCAGGCAATGGTCGAAAACCCGAAGCTGATGGAGCGCCCGATTGTGGTAGCGAAAGGTCAGGCGCGGATTGGTCGCCCACCTGAGCAGGTGCTGGAAATCGTCGGTTAATCTTAAGACTGCCGCAGTTTTTCGGCTGCGGCACTTACAGCTTCAAAATTTCTTTTACGAAGGGAATCGTCAGCTTGCGCTGAGCGGTGATCGAAGCATGGTCCAGTTGATCCAGCGTCATAAACAGCGTACGCATTTCCCGATCCAGACGCTTAAGCAGGAAACGTCCCACATCTTCCGGCAGTTCAAACCCACGTAATCTGGCGCGTAATTGCAAAGCCTGTAGCTTGTCTTCATCGGAAAGCGGCTGAAGCTTGTAGATTTGCCCCCAGTCCAGACGTGAGGCGAGATCCGGCAGCCCCAGATTCAGCTGTCTCGGCGGACGATCGCCGGTGATCAACAGGCGCGTTTTCCCCGACTCCAGAATGCGGTTGTAGAGATCAAAGATCGCCATTTCCCACAGCGAATCGCCGGCCACACATTCGATGTTATCGATGCAAACCAACGATAAATGCTCCATACCATCGAGCACCTCGGGGACGAACCAGGTTCGTTTATCGAGCGGCACATACCCTACCGCATCACCGCGTGCAGACAGTTCTGCACATGCCGCATGCAGCAAGTGACTACGGCCTGCGCCTTCACGCGACCAAAGATAAATGTACCCGCTATGTTCCTGACGCAGCACGTTTTGCAGTGCAGCCAGTAAAGAGGAGTTATCCCCCGGCCAGAAACTTGCGAAGGTTTCATCGTCAGGAAGATAAAGTGGCAGAGAGAGCTGTGCCGGTGTGTTCAGAGATACCTCAACCCAGGATTTCATAAAATCGAGATGAGTTTAACACAGAAATACGTCGTGATAGAACCGGGCAGCGTCGCCGCCCGGTCAGAGACTTACTGTTGAGGGCTATCCGCATCTTGAGCATCAAGAACCACTTCTTCCGGACGCAGCAGACTGATGACTTTGAAAATCAGGCTCAGGCAAACGCCGACGATGGTCGCCAGCGCCATACCTTTCAGTTCCGCAGCCCCAATATGAACCTTCGCGCCGCTTACGCCGATGATCAAAATAACAGACGTCAGGATCAGGTTTTGCGCCTTGTTATAATCGACTTTTGATTCGATCAACACGCGAATACCAGAAGCGCCAATCACGCCGTACAGCAGCAACGATACACCGCCCATGACCGGCAGCGGGATAATCTGGATTGCCGCCGCCAGTTTACCCACACAGGAGAGCAGAATGGCGAAAATCGCCGCACCGCCGATAACCCAGGTACTGTATACGCGAGTAATCGCCATTACGCCGATGTTTTCGCCGTACGTGGTGTTCGGCGTAGAGCCGAAGAAACCAGAAATCACCGTCGACAGGCCGTTGGCAAACATCGAGCGGTGCAGGCCAGGGTCACGAATCAGATCTTTTTTCACAATGTTGGCCGTGACGACCAGGTGGCCTACGTGCTCGGCGATAACGACTAATGCCGCAGGCAGGATGGTCAGAATCGCAACCCACTCAAAGCGCGGTGTGTAGAACGTCGGCAGCGCAAACCAGTGCGCTTGGGCAATGGGTGTGGTGTCCACAACACCCATCACAAAGGAAAGCGCGTAACCGGCCAGTACACCAATCAAAATCGGGATAATCGCCATAAAACCGCGGAACAGCACGGAGCCAAATACCGTTACGGCCAGCGTCACCATTGAGATGATGATGGTTTTCGAGTCGGGTAATTGCCCTTCAGCAGGCAACAATCCCGCCATACCCGCAGCAACGCCCGCCAGCTCCAGACCGATGACGGCAACGATTGCGCCCATCGCGGCAGGTGGGAACATCACATCCAGCCAGCCGGTGCCGGCTTTCTTCACGATGAAAGAAACCAGGCAGAACAGTACGCCGCACATAATAAAACCGCCCAGCGCCACTTCATACCCTAACGGCAGCAGCAACAGTACCGGGGAGATAAACGCAAAGCTGGAACCCAGATAGGCTGGAATTTTACCTTTGCAAATGAAGAGATACAGCAACGTACCAATGCCGTTAAACAGCAGGACGGTAGCCGGGTTGATATGAAACAGGACTGGCACCAGTACCGTTGCACCAAACATGGCGAACAGGTGCTGCAAACTAAGCGGGATTGTCTGTAAAAGCGGCGGTCTTTCACTCACCCCGATAGCACGGCGCGTCATAGTGTTTTCCTCTGAGTATTGTGTGTTAGTAGCGATTGGGTTGTTTTATTCAAAAAAAAGCCGACTCTTAAAGTCGGCTTCTTTTTATTTATTCATTTACTTGGTACCAAAAATCTTATCGCCGGCATCGCCGAGTCCCGGAATAATGTATCCCTGCTCGTTCAGCCCCTGGTCGATAGATGCGGTGTACAGCTCAACATCCGGGTGTGCTTTTTCCAGTGCCGCAATACCTTCTGGCGCCGCAACCAGGACCAGTACTTTAATGCTGGTGCAGCCTGCATTCTTCAGCAGGTCGATGGTCGCGATAACGGAACCACCGGTTGCCAGCATCGGGTCAACGATCAGCGCCATGCGCTCATCGATGTTAGAAACCAGTTTCTGGAAATACGGAACCGGCTCCAGCGTCTCTTCGTTACGGTACATCCCCACCACGCTGATACGCGCGCTCGGAACGTTCTCCAGTACGCCTTCCATCATACCCAGGCCCGCACGCAGGATGGGGACAACGGTGATTTTTTTACCTTTGATTTGGTCTACTTCAACCGGGCCGTTCCAGCCTTCAATGGTCACCTTTTCGGTTTCCAGACCTGCAGTTGCTTCATAAGTCAGCAGGCTGCCAACTTCCGAGGCGAGTTCACGAAAGCGTTTAGTGCTGATGTCGTTTTCACGCATCAGTCCCAGCTTGTGTTTGACGAGTGGGTGTTTGACTTCCACGATCTTCATACTCTTCTCCTTTCCTCAGACGAGTGGCAACCACAAAAAAAATCGCCGGATTATACCGCTTTTCGTCTCTGGCGCAACACTGGATACGCTTGATATGGATCAACCAAAGTCATTTGCGTCTGGAAGATGAGTATAAAACAAGCCCCGCAATATGGGCGGGGCTTAATATCAATACACTGAATTTTATAGAGATTCAGCGTTACTCCGAATGACATTTTGATACCATGAAAAAGATATCTTAGGAGAACGTGCTAATGTCCCACTACCGTCATTATTTTTATCGACATAAATAAATCCGTAGCGTTTTTTCATTTCACCGGTTCCCGCTGACACTAAATCAATACAGCCCCATGGCGTGTAGCCCATAAGATCCACGCCATCTTCCACCACCGCTTTTTTCATCTCACGGATGTGAGCTGCCAGGTAGTCGATGCGGTACCGATCATTCACCGTGCCGTCACTTTCCTGTACGTCAATCGCGCCAAACCCGTTTTCAACAATAAACAGCGGGAGCTGATAATGATCCCAGAACCAGTTCAGCGAATAGCGCAGACCAACGGGATCAATCTGCCAGCCCCAGTCTGATTTCTGCACATACGGATTGGGCACCAGGCTTTTCGATTCGTCGTAATCCAGCTGCGGGTTATCTGCCGTTGCCTGCGTCGCGAAGGACATATAGTAGCTAAAGCCGATATAGTCGACGCAGCCCTGAGCCAGTATTCGTCGGTCTTCTTCGGTAATATCGAGTTCGAAGCCGCGGCGCGCAAAGTAGTTCAACAGATGCTGCGGATACTTGCCCCGTACGTGAACGTCGGTAAACCAGTATCGACGGTGCATCGCGTTCATTGCCATCATCATATCGTCTGGCGCACAGGTCAGTGGATAAACAGGACACATAGCGATCATGCAACCAACCTGCAATGCCGGGTTGATTTCACGTGCAACCTTTACTGCCAGCGCGCTCGCCACCAGTTCATAGTGCGCCGCCTGGTACATGATCGGTTCGCGGTCTTCACCCGGCTGATACTTAAGGCCGGAGTTGGTAAACGGAGCGAAATCTTCGTGGAAGTTAGCCTGGTTGTTGATTTCATTAAATGTCATCCAGTACTTCACTTTATGCTGGTAGCGGGTGAAAACCACTCTGGCAAAACGGACAAAGAAATCGATCAGCTTACGATTGCGCCAGCCACCGTATTCCGTCACCAGGTGATAAGGCATCTCGAAATGCGACAGTGTAATCACCGGTTCAATGCCATACTTCAGGCATTCATCAAAGAGATCGTCGTAGAATTGCAATCCGGCTTCATTGGGCTGTGCTTCATCGCCTTGCGGGAAAATACGCGTCCACGCAATGGAGGTACGAAAGCACTTAAAGCCCATTTCGGCAAACAGCTTAATATCATCTTGATAGCGATGATAAAAATCGATGGCCTCGTGGTTAGGGTAATTTTTACCTGCCATCACGCCGTCGGTTATTTCACGCGCAACCCCATGGGCCCCAGCCGTCATCACATCGGCAACGCTAATCCCTTTACCGCCCTCCTGCCAGCCGCCTTCCAGTTGATGAGCGGCCACAGCGCCACCCCACATAAAATCTGCTTTAAACCCAGACATACGTTTCCCCTATCGTGATTGCACTGTTCAAACGCACCCGATGTGGCACGCAACAGAAAACAGAAACCGGTTTCAGTACGATACTGTGCATTCAGCAGGCAGGTTTCAAGCACAAGGCTGAACCCGGTTTCATTTTCGTGGCGCAGTTCAAACAAATAGATAAACGACTGTAAAATGCTGAAATACTCAGCAGATAAAAGTCAATGCATAGCAGGCTCGCAAACGTTTGCTTTCCCTGTTAGAATTGCGCCGAATTTAATTGCTACCGCAAGTTAACGCGTGGGGACCCAAGCAGTGACCGATAAAACCTCTCTTAGCTACAAAGATGCCGGTGTTGATATTGACGCGGGTAATGCTCTGGTTGATCGAATCAAAGGCGTAGTAAAGAAAACTCGTCGCCCGGAAGTAATGGGTGGTCTGGGTGGCTTCGGTGCGCTGTGCGCATTGCCGCAAAAATATCGTGAACCGGTACTGGTTTCCGGCACTGATGGCGTAGGGACAAAACTGCGTCTGGCAATGGATCTGAAACGCCACGATACCATCGGCATTGACCTGGTGGCGATGTGTGTGAACGACCTCGTGGTTCAGGGCGCTGAACCGCTATTTTTCCTCGACTACTATGCAACGGGTAAACTGGATGTGGACACCGCAGCCAGCGTAATCAACGGCATTGCCGAAGGTTGCCTGCAGTCTGGTTGTGCGTTGGTTGGTGGCGAAACGGCTGAAATGCCTGGGATGTATCACGGTGAAGATTACGACGTGGCGGGCTTCTGCGTCGGCGTCGTTGAAAAATCAGAAATTATCGACGGTTCAAAAGTGGCTGATGGCGATGTGCTGATTGCGCTCGGCTCAAGTGGCCCGCACTCTAACGGCTACTCCCTGGTACGTAAAATTGTTGAAGTCAGCGGTTGCGACCCAGAAACCACCGAGCTTGAAGGCAAGCCACTGGCGGACCATTTACTGGCGCCGACACGCATTTATGTGAAATCCATTCTGGAACTGATCGAGAAGGTTGATGTGCATGCTATCGCGCACCTGACCGGCGGCGGTTTCTGGGAAAATATTCCGCGCGTACTGCCAGACAACACGCAGGCCGTGATCGACGAATCCTCATGGCAGTGGCCGGCCGTCTTCAACTGGCTGCAAACTGCGGGTAACGTCAGTCAGCACGAGATGTACCGCACCTTCAACTGTGGGGTCGGCATGGTCATTGCCCTGCCTGAATCCGAAGTAGAAAGTGCACTCGCGCTGCTGAATGCAAAAGGTGAAAACGCCTGGAAAATCGGTATCATCAAAGCGTCTGATTCCGAACAGCGTGTGGTCATTGAATGAAAAACATTGTGGTGCTCATTTCCGGCAACGGAAGCAATTTGCAGGCAATAATCGATGCCTGCAAACAGAAAAAAATCAGTGGCACCCTACGTGCAGTATTCAGCAACAAGGCCGATGCGTTCGGCCTTGTTCGCGCGCGAGAGGAAAATATTCCGGCACATTCCCTGGAAGCAAGCCACTTTGCCAGCCGCGAAGCATTCGACCGCCAGCTGATTCAGGAAATTGATGCCTATGCGCCAGATGTCGTCGTGCTGGCCGGCTATATGCGCATCCTCAGCCCGGCGTTTGTCGCTCACTATTCTGAACGACTGCTGAATATCCATCCCTCTTTATTACCCAAGTACCCTGGGCTGCATACCCATCGTCAGGTGCTGGAAAACGGCGATGAAGAACACGGCACCTCCGTCCATTTTGTCACCGATGAACTGGACGGCGGACCGGTTATTCTCCAGGCCAGGGTGCCAGTATTTGCAGGCGATAGCGAAGATGATATTACTGCCCGGGTTCAGGCGCAGGAACATGCGATTTACCCGCTGGTCGTCAGTTGGTTTACCGACGGTCGCCTGAAGATGCGCGATAACGCAGCATGGCTGGACGGCAATCGCCTCTCACCACAGGGTTATGCCGCAGACGAATAATCGGCTCATCAATCTGTAAAGCCGGATGGCGGCATAAATGCCTTATCCGGCCTACGCGTTATTCTCCCCTTTCTCTTCGCTATCAGACGGTTTATTGTCATATTTTTCTGGCACAGTTGGACATCTGAGAGCAATGCTCGCCATAATAAATCGGTAGTGTCCCGTGAATGAAACGGAGTAAAAGTGGTAATGGGTCAGGAAAAGCTATATATCGAGAAAGAACTCAGCTGGTTAGCGTTCAACGAACGTGTGCTCCAGGAGGCAGCTGATAAATCAAACCCGTTGATCGAACGGATGCGTTTCTTAGGCATCTATTCCAATAATCTTGACGAGTTTTACAAGGTACGTTTTGCCGAACTGAAGCGTCGTATCATTATTAGCGAAGAACAGGGTTCAAACTCTCACTCCCGCCATCTGTTAGGCAAAATCCAGGCCCGCGTATTAAAAGCCGATCAGGAATTTGACGGCCTGTACAACGAATTACTGCTGGAGATGGCGCGCAACCAGATCTTCTTGATCAACGAACGCCAGTTGTCAGTCAATCAACAGAGCTGGTTACGCCACTACTTCAAGCAATATCTGCGTCAGCACATTACGCCAATCCTGATTAACCGCGAGACGGATTTAGTCCAGTTTTTAAAAGACGATTACACTTATCTGGCCGTGGAAATTATCCGCGGAGATACGATCCGTTACGCTTTGCTGGAAATTCCATCCGATAAGGTTCCTCGCTTTGTGAATTTGCCGCCGGAAACCCCGCGTCGTCGCAAACCGATGATCCTGCTGGACAACATTTTGCGCTATTGCCTTGATGACATTTTCAAAGGGTTCTTTGATTACGATGCGCTGAATGCCTATTCGATGAAAATGACCCGCGACGCCGAGTACGATTTGGTGCATGAGATGGAATCGAGCCTGATGGAGCTCATGTCTTCCAGCCTGAAACAACGTCTGACCGCAGAGCCTGTACGTTTTGTTTATCAGCGCGATATGCCCAATGCGCTGGTTGAAGTACTGCGTGAAAAGCTGACGATCTCTCGCTACGACTCCATTGTTCCCGGCGGGCGTTATCATAACTTCAAAGACTTTATTAACTTTCCCAACGTTGGCAAAGCTAACCTGGTGAATAAACCCCTGCCGCGTCTGCGCCATATCTGGTTCGATAACGAGAAGTTTCGCAACGGCTTTGATGCCGTACGTGAACGCGATGTGTTGCTTTATTATCCGTATCACACCTTTGAACACGTTCTTGAACTGCTGCGTCAGGCCTCATTCGACCCAAGCGTGCTGGCGATAAAAATCAACATCTACCGTGTGGCAAAAGATTCGCGCATCATCGACTCGATGATCCATGCCGCGCATAACGGCAAAAAAGTGACCGTGGTGGTGGAACTGCAGGCACGCTTCGATGAAGAGGCCAATATTCATTGGGCTAAGCGCCTTACCGAAGCGGGGGTTCACGTCATCTTCTCCGCGCCGGGGCTGAAAATTCACGCCAAGCTGTTCCTGATTTCGCGTAAAGAAGGTGATGAAGTCGTGCGCTATGCGCATATCGGCACCGGGAACTTCAACGAAAAAACAGCGCGCCTGTATACCGACTACTCGTTGCTGACTGCCGATTCACGCATTACCAACGAAGTCCGTCGGGTGTTTAACTTCATCGAAAACCCGTATCGCCCGGTAACGTTCGATTATCTGCTGGTTTCCCCGCAGAACTCACGGCGCCTGCTGTACAGCATGATCGACAAAGAGATCGCTAATGCACAGCAAGGGCTGCCTTCTGGCATTACCCTGAAGCTGAATAATCTGGTCGATAAAGGGCTGGTTGACCGCCTGTATGCGGCTTCAGGTTCAGGTGTCCCCGTTAATTTATTGATCCGCGGTATGTGCTCACTGATCCCGAATCTGGAAGGCATCAGCGACAATATTCGCGTTATCAGCATTGTTGACCGCTATCTCGAACACGACCGGGTCTATATCTTCGAGAACGGGGGCGATAAGCAGGTGTATCTCTCCTCTGCTGACTGGATGACCAGAAACATCGATTATCGTATTGAAGTTGCCACACCGCTTCTTGACCCACGCCTTAAGCAGCGCGTGCTGGATATTATCGATATCCTGTTCAGCGACACGGTGAAAGCCCGTTTTATTGATAAAGAACTGAGTAATCGTTACGTACCACGCGGAAACCGCCGTAAGGTTCAGTCACAATTAGCGATTTACGACTACATCAAATCACTCGAGCAACCTGACTAACTCTATGCCAATACACGACAAGTCTCCACGACCGCAGGAATTTGCTGCGGTCGACCTTGGTTCAAACAGTTTCCATATGGTCATTGCCCGCGTGGTTGATGGCGCAATGCAAATTATCGGGCGACTGAAACAACGCGTACATCTGGCGGACGGCCTTGGCGCGGACAACAAGCTAAGCGAAGAAGCGATGGAACGCGGCTTAAGCTGTTTGTCACTTTTCGCTGAACGTCTGCAGGGGTTTCCTCCCTCCAGCGTCTGCATCGTGGGAACCCATACTTTGCGCCAGGCGCTAAATGCGACCGATTTTCTTAAGCGGGCAGAAAAGGTCATCCCCTACCCGATCGAAATAATTTCCGGTAACGAAGAAGCCCGACTGATTTTTATGGGCGTGGAGCATACCCAGCCAGAAAAAGGCCGTAAGCTGGTTATCGACATCGGTGGGGGTTCGACTGAACTGGTGATCGGTGAAGATTTCGAGCCTAAACTGGTCGAAAGTCGCCGTATGGGTTGCGTCAGTTTTGCCCAGATGTACTTTCCGGGTGGCGCGATCAGCCGGGAAAATTTCCAGCGCGCCCGTATGGCGGCAGCGCAAAAGCTGGAAACGCTCACCTGGCAATTTCGAATTCAGGGCTGGAACGTTGCACTGGGAGCTTCAGGCACCATCAAAGCCGCCCATGAAGTGCTGCTGGAAATGGGTGAGAAAGATGGTTTTATCACCCCTGAACGTCTGGACAAGCTGGCAACTGAGGTCCTGAAGCATGCTTCCTTTGAGGCACTCAGCATGCCGGGGCTGTCAGAAGAACGAAAAGCCGTTTTTGTTCCCGGTCTGGCAATACTGTGCGGTGTTTTTGATGCCCTCGCTATTCGTGAACTTCGACTTTCCGATGGCGCGCTGCGTGAAGGCGTACTGTATGAGATGGAAGGCCGTTTTCGCCACCAGGATGTTCGTAGCCGCACTGCCAGCAGTCTGGCAAACCAGTACAATATCGACAGCGAACAGGCACGGCGCGTACTGGAAACGACCATGCAGATGTACGATCAGTGGCATGTGCAGCAACCTAAACTGGCAAACCCGCAGCTGGAAGCGTTGCTCCGGTGGGCGGCGATGCTGCATGAAGTCGGGCTGAACATCAACCACAGCGGATTGCATCGCCACTCGGCTTATATTCTGCAAAACAGCGACCTGCCAGGCTTCAACCAGGAGCAACAGCTGATGATGGCGACCCTGGTTCGCTATCATCGTAAAGCGGTTAAGCTGGATGATTTACCCCGCTTTACGCTGTTCAAGAAAAAGCAGTTCCTGCCGCTAATTCAGCTACTGCGACTTGGGGTATTGCTCAACAACCAGCGCCAGGCAACGACTACGCCGCCGACGCTCACGTTGATTACCGACGATAACCACTGGACGCTACGCTTCCCGCACGACTGGTTTAGCCAGAACGCGCTGGTGCTGCTCGATCTGGAAAAAGAGCAGCAATACTGGGAAGCCGTTACAGGCTGGTGCCTTAAAATTGAGGAAGAAAACTCACCCGATATCGCTGCGTGAGTAATCGGCAGGTGCCAGTGTGACTGGCACCTGTTCTTCCAGAGTTTTATGCAGCGGCCGCGGCTCACCAATCAGATAGCCCTGCAAATAATCAATCCCCAGAGAAGTCACCGCACTGCGTATTTCTTCGCTTTCAACATACTCCGCGACCACCAACATTTTTTTCATCCGTGCCAGATGACAAATCGAGGCCACGATTTGGTAGTCGAGACTATTAGAGACAATGTTACGGATAAAGCTTCCGTCAATCTTCAGGATGTCAGCACTCACATTTTTCAACCGTGCATAGCTGGCATAGCCGGTACCAAAATCATCGATCGCAATCTGACAGCCCAATACTTGCAGTTGCAGCAATGTTGCCTGGGCCTGCTCCGCATTGGTTAACGCATTGCTCTCTGTAACCTCAAAGATCAATTGCCATGCTTCAACCTGATACTTCACCAACAACTGGCTGATTTCGTGAGGAAATTTGGCCCGACATACGGACGTAGGCGATAAATTGATCGCAAAACGATGAGCGGGCATTTTCTCCCGATTCTGCGCCATAAATTTCAGCGTATTTTCAATAACCCACAGATCAATGCTGGATGACAACCCAAACTCATGGGCTACCGGTAAGAAATTATCAGGGGCAATCGTTTCACCTTCATCGCCCTGAAGACGCAGCAGGATTTCATGATAAACATCGCCCCGCACGCCAAAAATCGGCTGTGCCATCAGGAAGAAGCGATCATGTTCCAGCGCCTGCTGCAAACGGTTCATCATCGCCACTTTATCTTTCAGATCCCGCTGCAGGTGCATGACGCCACGTCGCTGCAAATTTTCCGGCATATTGGTCGCCAGCGAGAGCTCGGCGATGGTGCTTAACTCCCCCAGTAACAGATAGATGTGGTTAACGGGTGAGCGAACATAGCAAAAACTGATCCCAACCTGCGGTTGTAGGGGCATACCATCCCAGACAAAACGAAACTTCCTGATATGTTTGTCCAGCGCTTCAATACGCTGCTGATGTGACTCAGTATTAAAACGCAGAATTAAATCATTACCGGATAATTGAAAAACATATTCGTCTTGTTCCAGCAACGGCGCTATCCAGTGAGCGAGTTTTTGCTTGTACTGGATGCGCAGCATAATACCGTAGTTTTTCACCAACAGTTCCATGCCCGGTATACGCAGAAAACAGAGCACTGACCATGGCGCTTTTTTCAGCGTTCGGTTCAATGCCCGCAGATTTGGCAAATGCACCATCGGATCAAAATATGCCAGACGATGCGTGCGTCGGGTGACAAATCGCTGACGCGTTGCCAGCACGGCAATGTAATTTACGATGAAAGAAAAAACGAGGTAACTCGAAGAGGTAATTGCAAGTTGTGTATCATACCCCGAATACCAGGGCATATAGCGTTGATAATAATGAATGGCAGTTATCAAAACGACTGTCCATATCATTGAAATAAATCGGTAACCGTAACGCATTGCGCCCCATAACATGACAGGCAGTAACAGAGATAAGGTATAATTGGTGCTGAATATCGAACTCTGTTCATTTAACGGCATAAACAGCATACCCATCAACAAAGTCAATATTATCAATCAGGCTGCAAACTCTGTGCGCGTTACTTTGGTGTCAACTTGCTGCTTTAATTGCGAAAAATAGCCCCGTATATGCAGCGGGTTTCGAATGGTTCGGATGATAAAATAGCACAGAGGAATACCAACAAGGTTCCCTACCAGCATGGCCTGGTAGTTGATCAACGTTCCGGTATTAAAGGGCATAACGCCCACCATACCTGATTTGCTCTCGTATACGCCAACAAACGCGGCGAACTGATAGAGGATCAGGAATAGCGTTGCCGGACAGAAAACCTGCCAAAATATTCGTTGAAACATCAGATGGGCGTCGCCATGCGCCACGTTGTTTCGCCGGGGAGAAAAAACTTTATATCCGCCCCAACTAAGCACCATTGTAACTATAAAGTGCGTAATAATTGACAGCGTTTCAAATAACCCAACCTGCGGATATTTGTACCAACCGATGGCTATGATTATTCCTGGTAATGCTGCCCAACTAAAAAACAACATCAGGCTAATCATCAGCGCTAAAGGCAGGTAAAAAAGGACGACTGTACCGGTACTAATATGTGCGTAGGTATTGGCAGTGCTCAATAACGGCAACAGTAAAGATGGTAAGATGAGGGGCAGCGCCCACCATTTATCTCTAATACTTATATAATTTTTATTGAGTTTCATAGATGCTCAGTAGAATCCCTCACGTCATGTGGGGGTATTTTCTGTAGAGGGCATTCAGACAGGCATCCCACCTGGCTTTAAAACTATGATGTAATACACATCACAATGGCTCATCAATTTTAGTTACGGATAACAGACGGGGTTTGATATATGTCAAAAAAAATATCCCCCATTAATCAATTATTACCTTTTTCTTTATTTATGATCGTTTATTCATTATTAATGCAAATAATAATATTAATTTCCATAACATAAGGCGATAAAACCGTTGATGCAATTTTACATAACGAAGAATTGACCATTTCCTCTTAGTGTGCCTTAATGTAAGTATCGCCCACTGGTTGGGTACACTTTAAGGAACCTTTTGTGAGCCAGGTTACCAGCCTACGCAAACGACACCGATTTAACAGTCGCATGATCCGGATCGTACTGCTTATCAGCTTCATCTTCTTCTTCGGACGCTTCGTCTACTCTGCTATCGGTGCGTGGCACCACCACCAGGACAAGAAAGAATCCCAGCAGATCACCTTGCCGCAACAGACTTCTCCTACTCAAACTGACGAACGCTGAACGCTCGTATCTGTGATCCCCCTGTCTTAAGATTCCTTACCGGATGGCTAATCGCCTGACATTTAACCATCCAGTAAGGGATTTGAGCGAACATTTTTCGCCCATCCAGCCAACAGCACCGACTGCTGCATTGGATATGCCTGTGGCGTTCCGCACAATTACACAATCTTTTCCTTCCGCTTCCCCGCACCATTTGCGCTGTTTTTTTACGTTCGACTTTACTGAACATAAAAAGACTCACTCAGCTCAAATAACCGCTAATTAATACCCTCAAAAAATATCAGCGGTTTACACATTAATATTTTGTATAAAAATTAAATGTTTATTTGAATTTCTAACATTTATTCATACTACAGGGTTATACCATGCGTAGTTTTACATTATTTCCCAAAATACGTACCGGTCTTGAATGGCTTGCCGGGCACAGTGATGCGGTAATTCAATTTGGCTGGAACATCGTCGCTGCCGTCATTTTGCTGTTTGTCGGTAAATTTATCGCTCGCCTGCTCTCCCGCGGGCTGGAAAAATTACTCCTCAAGCGAAAAGTCGACATCACCATCATCCAGTTCTTCACCGCCCTCGTCCGCTACATTACCCTCGCCTTCTTCGTTGTCGCCGCACTGGGCCGCGTCGGTATTGAAACATCATCCATTATTGCGGTTATCGGTGCCGCGGGGCTGGCCGTCGGCCTGGCATTGCAGGGATCGCTATCCAACTTTGCCGCAGGCGTCTTGTTGGTCTCCCTACGTCCATTTCGCGCCGGGGAAGTCGTACAGATTGGCGCAGTTACCGGAACGGTAGAAAAGGTCCACATCTTCTCCACCACGCTTCTCACTGCCGACAGCAAAGAAGTGGTGATCCCAAACGGTAAGATCATTTCCGATAACATTATTAACTATTCCCGCCACCCATTTCGCCGTATCGATCTGGTCATTGGCGTCGGTTATCAGAGCCGTATTGCTGATGTCAAACGCGTTATCAATCGGATCATCGTTCAGGATCGTCGTATAGACCAGAAACGTGGTGTAACCGTGCGCCTGGGAGAGCTTGGTGCCTCATCGCTGAACTTCTATGTTCGTGTATGGGTACGCAACGCTGAGTACTGGAACACCTATTACGATCTGCTGGAAAATATCAAAGAAGCGCTGGACGACAACCATATCGACCTGCCCTATCCGCAAATGGATATTCGTGTGGAAAATGTTGCATCCAAAACGCAGCCCCAGCTGCAGTTGGTTGATTAGCCAACCCTCTGTTAGCACATTCTGCCGATGTGCTTGCTGAAATTCGGGCAATAAAAAACCCTCTGTAAAAACAGAGGGTTGAATGCAGTTTTACCTGTTCATGAAAACTCAGGAAGGGTTATCGGCTTATTCCCACTCAATCGTCGCTGGCGGCTTACCGCTGATGTCATACACCACGCGGGAGATACCGTTAACTTCGTTGATGATGCGGTTGGAAACGCGGCCCAGGAAGTCATACGGCAGGTGCGCCCAATGTGCGGTCATAAAGTCGATAGTTTCTACAGCACGCAGGGAGACAACCCAGTCATACTTACGGCCATCGCCCATTACGCCAACGGAACGAACCGGCAGGAATACGGTGAACGCCTGACTGACTTTGTTGTACAGGTCAGCTTTGTGCAGTTCTTCGATGAAGATAGCATCCGCACGACGCAGCAGGTCGCAGTACTCTTTCTTCACTTCGCCCAGCACGCGAACGCCGAGACCCGGACCCGGGAATGGGTGACGGTACAGCATGTCATACGGGAGACCCAGTTCCAGACCAATTTTGCGCACTTCGTCTTTGAACAACTCACGCAACGGTTCAACCAGGCCCATCTTCATCTCTTTCGGCAGGCCGCCCACGTTGTGGTGAGATTTGATAACGTGCGCTTTACCGGTTGCCGAAGCAGCAGATTCGATAACGTCAGGGTAGATAGTTCCCTGCGCCAGCCACTTAACGTCTTCCAGCTTCAGCGCTTCTTCATCGAATACTTCAACGAACACGCGACCAATGATTTTACGTTTGGCTTCCGGATCGTTCTCGCCTTTCAGCGCGTCGAGGAAACGCTGTTCGCCTTCAACGTGAATAATGTTCAGACCGAAGTGATCGCCGAACATATCCATCACCTGCTGCGCTTCGTTCAGACGCAACAGACCGTTATCGACGAAGACACAGGTCAGGTTTTTGCCAATTGCACGGTGCAGCAGCATGGCGGTAACGGAGGAGTCAACGCCACCGGACAGACCGAGGATCACTTTGTCATTGCCAACCTGCTCACGAATACGTGCAACAGCGTCGTCGATGATTTTTTCCGGCGTCCACAGCGCTTCACACTGGCAGATGTCACGCACAAAGCGCTCCAGCATGCGCATACCCTGACGAGTATGGGTGACTTCCGGGTGGAACTGCACGCCGTAGAAGCGTTTTTCTTCGTGCGCCATGATAGCGAACGGGCAGCTGTCGGTGCTGGCAACGGTCACGAAACCTTCCGGAATCGCAGTCACTTTATCGCCGTGGCTCATCCATACGTCCAGCAGCGGTTTGCCTTCTGCAGTCAGGGAGTCTTCGATACCGCGGACAAGCGCGCTATCGGTCTGGACTTCAACCTGTGCATAACCGAACTCACGCTCGTTAGAACCTTCAACATGTCCACCCAGTTGCATTGCCATGGTCTGCATGCCATAGCACACGCCAAAGACCGGCACGCCAGCATTGAACACGTACTCTGGTGCACGTGGGCTGTTTGCTTCGGTGGTACTTTCCGGACCACCGGAAAGAATAATACCGCTTGGGTTGAATTCGCGAATTTGTGCTTCCGTAACATCCCATGCCCACAGTTCACAGTAGACGCCCAGTTCACGAACGCGACGTGCAACCAGCTGAGTGTACTGCGATCCGAAATCGAGGATGAGAATGCGATGTTTATGAATATTGTCTGTCATTGACGCTAATTCCGAGGCAAGTGAAACAAATTCGCCCGGCATAGAGCCGGGCGCGGAAACTTATCAGGAGCCCATGCGGTAGTTAGGGGACTCTTTGGTGATGGTCACATCGTGAACGTGACTTTCCTGGATACCCGCACCGCTGATACGGACAAATTCAGCCTGAGTACGCAGCGCGTCGATAGTACCACAGCCGGTCAGGCCCATACAGGAGCGCAGGCCGCCCATCTGCTGGTGAATGATCTCTTTCAGGCGACCTTTATACGCCACGCGACCTTCGATACCTTCCGGAACCAGTTTGTCAGCCGCGTTATCGCTCTGGAAGTAACGGTCAGAAGACCCTTTGGACATCGCGCCCAGGGAACCCATTCCACGGTAAGACTTATAAGAACGCCCCTGGTACAGTTCGATTTCCCCCGGAGACTCTTCGGTACCTGCCAGCATAGAACCCACCATGACGGCAGCAGCACCGGCAGCAATCGCTTTCGCGATGTCGCCAGAGAAACGAATACCGCCGTCGGCGATAACCGGAATGCCTGTCCCTTCCAGTGCTGCAACCGCATCGGAAACGGCGGTAATCTGCGGAACGCCCACACCGGTAACGATACGAGTAGTACAGATGGAACCAGGACCGATACCGACTTTAACCGCGCTACAACCTGCTTCGGCCAGCGCGCGCGCGCCTGCACCCGTGGCAACGTTACCGCCGATGATCTGCAGATCCGGATATTTTGCGCGTGTTTCGCGGATACGCTGCAGAACGCCTTCAGAGTGACCGTGAGAGGAGTCGATCAGCAGAACGTCAACACCGGCGGCAACCAGCGCATCAACACGCTCTTCATTACCTGCGCCTGCACCAACCGCAGCACCCACACGCAGACGACCATGCTCATCTTTACAGGCGTTAGGTTTACGTTCTGCTTTCTGGAAATCTTTTACAGTGATCATGCCGAGAAGATGGAAGCTGTCATCAACGACCAGCGCTTTCTCAACACGTTTTTCGTGCATTTTGGCAAAAACAACATCACGCGCTTCGCCTTCGCGTACGGTAACCAGACGCTCTTTCGGCGTCATGTAAACGCTAACCGGCTGGCTGAGGTCGGTAACAAAGCGTACGTCACGACCGGTGATGATACCGACCAGTTCGTTGTCTTCCGTTACCACCGGGTAGCCTGCAAAACCGTTACGCTCGGTCAGTTCTTTCACTTCGCGCAGCGTGGTGGTTGGCAGTACGGTCTGTGGGTCAGTCACCACGCCAGATTCGTGTTTTTTCACGCGACGAACTTCTTCCGCCTGGCGCTCGATGGACATGTTTTTGTGGATAAAACCGATGCCGCCTTCCTGAGCCAGAGCAATTGCCAGGCGCGCTTCCGTCACGGTGTCCATCGCTGCAGAGAGCATAGGAATGTTCAGGCGAATGGTTTTCGTCAACTGCGTGCTGAGGTCAGCTGTATTCGGCAGAACGGTAGAATGAGCGGGAACGAGGAGGACGTCGTCAAACGTCAGGGCTTCTTTAGCGATACGTAGCATGGGCAATATCTCACCTGAGAGGTTATTAAATATTGCCGCGGCATTATACAGAGCGTAACCGATTGCATCCACACTTTTTTGCAAAAAAACCTTGCGCTCCTCGGTGAGCATGTTACTTTCGATTGAATAACCTGCTGATTTAGAATTTGATCCCGCTCACATGTTATCCTCTCAGACCACCTCAATTTTTACCGTAAGCCGCCTAAACCAGACGGTTCGCCTGCTGCTTGAGCAGGAAATGGGACACGTGTGGATCAGCGGTGAAATCTCGAATTTCACCCAGCCCTCTTCCGGCCACTGGTATTTCACGCTTAAAGATGACACCGCCCAGGTACGCTGCGCGATGTTCCGCAACAGTAACCGCCGGGTGACCTTCCGCCCGCAGCATGGGCAGCAAGTGCTGGTACGCGCCAACATTACGCTGTACGAGCCGCGCGGTGATTATCAGATTATCGTTGAGAGCATGCAGCCGGCGGGTGAAGGCTTATTACAGCAGAAGTATGAACAGCTAAAAGCCAAATTACAGGCTGAGGGGCTGTTCGATCAGCAATATAAACAACCGTTGCCCTCACCGGCCCATTGCGTCGGGGTGATTACCTCGAAAACCGGGGCGGCGCTGCACGATATCCTCCATGTTCTGAAACGTCGTGACCCTTCTCTGCCGGTGATTATCTACCCGACAGCGGTACAGGGCGACGATGCGCCAGGACAAATCGTGCGTGCCATTGAGCTGGCGAATGCGCGGGACGAGTGCGATGTGCTTATCGTCGGGCGCGGCGGCGGTTCTCTGGAAGATTTGTGGAGTTTTAACGACGAACGCGTAGCGCGGGCAATCTTTGCCAGCCGCATTCCGGTAGTAAGCGCCGTCGGCCACGAAACAGATGTCACGATTGCCGATTTTATTGCAGATTTACGGGCGCCTACGCCATCAGCTGCGGCGGAAATTGTCAGCCGCAATCAACTGGAACTGCTGCGTCAAATTCAACATGGTCAGCAGCGGCTGGAAATGGCGATGGACTACTACATCGCCAACCGTACTCGTCGATTTACCCAACTTCATCACCGTTTGCAACAGCAACATCCGCAACTGCGTCTGGCCCGTCAGCAGACCGTGCTGGAGCGACTGCGCCAGCGGATGAATTTCGCACTTGAGAATAAGATTAAGCAGGCCAATCAGCGCCAACAGCGCGTAAGCCAACGCCTGAGCCAGCAAAACCCACAGCCACGCATTTATCGGGCGCAAACCCGTATTCAGCAACTGGAGTACCGTCTGGCGGAGAATATCCGTGCGCGTTTAAGTGAGCAGCGAGAACGCTTTGGTAATGTGGTGACGCATCTTGAAGCCGTAAGTCCGCTTTCTACGCTGGCACGCGGCTATAGCGTCACTACTGCGACGGACGGTAAAGTGCTGAAGCAGACCAAACAGGTGAAGGCCGGTGACGTGCTCACGACCCGACTGTCAGATGGTTGGGTAGAGAGTGAAGTGAAAGGCGTGACGGCGGCAAAGAAAACGCGCAAGAAAAAGCCGGATTAAACCGGCGCAAACTCCACACGTTTCTTCGAAATCAGCCCATGGCCATTCTGACAGAAGTAATCCACCGCTCCGCAGGCTTTTAACACCTGGAGCGGCTGATGGCACTCCGGACAGCGCGCTTCTAACGGAATATCTTTTTTACAGTTTTCACAGTGTGCCACACCGTTTTGTAGTTCCAGTTCTGCGTGACAATCCGGGCAGTTCATTGACATGGTGACTCCTAAAAGGGCGTTCAGCTCGGCACTAATTTTACCACGATACGCTTAGTGTAGGCCACGCAGCTGTTGCTGCAAGGTGAGTAATCGTTCAACCTCCTCCAGTCTGCGCTGCGTTGTGCTCCTCACCTCCTGTGGGCTGCGTTCAAACAGGCTTTGCGCCCCCAGAATATGCTCCGCCAGGCAATGGGCATAAATCGTGCCGGGAAGCCTCCAGCGACGCACAGCATCACCGTCAATCAATTCAAGCACATCCCCGGCACCGCGCCGGTCATGGCTGATGATACGACCATCGCTCAGATACAGACGCAAACCTTTTTGCCCGCCAGTTGGCCCCGCGTATTTATTCAGCCAGATATCCAGCGGTATACCGCTAATCTGTCCCTGAAGATGAGCTTCACCCTCTGCCGTAGTCAGATCACCACGGGAGATATCACGCCCCAGGCGGTCTTTCGCGGTTATCACCTGCAGCACCATCTCATCACTTCCCCCGAGGTAGCGAACCGTTTCACGCAACATAGCCAGCACGTGCGTACCTATATCCAGAATCACGCCATCCGGATGGCGAAGCTCGCGCGTATCCGGCTCGCCGGTGGCAAAGTTGAGCGCGATAGGTTCCCCTACGGCGTTAAACCCGCTTGGCTCCTGCAAGAATCCTTCAATTTTAACAATGTCCGAAACGTGGGAAACCACTGCCGGTTGCGGGTTATCGCCCTGCCACTGCGCCCCGAGTTTGCCCAATGCCAACTGCATTGCGCCATTACGCGCCATCCAGTGGTCTAGCGCCAGTACGCGATCAGCGACGCCGGGTTGAACCAGCAACGTTTTCAGTTTTTCAATTTGGGAAAGCGTGGCGACAATCGGTTTTTCGACCACGATACGTGCGATGGGAGCGGCCAGCGCCTGTTCAAGCACGTCAAGATGATGCAGTGATGCGGTGGTGATAAATAGGGTATCAAGCGGTGTTGCAAGAAGTTCAGCGAGCGATGCACAGCATGTCACATCAGCAGGCTGTTTTGCGGTTTGCACGTCAAATCCCACACAGCACAGGGAATCACCGTAAAGGTTACGTAATGCAGGCATGTATGCCGTTTCAACAACTGCGCCAAGCCCAACAAACCCTAACAGCATGTTCTCACCTCGTAAATTGAATGGCCGGGACATCACGTCTGCCCCGGCACAATCGAGGTGTTATCAGGCGCTGGTTACCGGTTTAGTTTGCGTATTCTCCAGCATGCGACGAATCGGCACAATGAGGACGATCAGTACCGCGGCGCAGATCAGCAACGCAATCGAGCAGCGAGCGAAGAGATCCGGCAGCATATCCAGTTGGTCGGCCTTCACATGACCACCAATCAGACCTGCGGCCAGGTTACCCAGCGCACTGGCGCAGAACCACAGGCCCATCATCTGCCCGCGCATTCTTTCCGGGGCCAGCAGCGTCATGGTCGCCAGACCGATCGGGCTCAGGCACAGTTCACCAAGCGTCAGCATCAGGATGCTGCCCACCAGCCAGAATGGAGAAACGCCAGCACCGCCGTTACTGAGAACGTTTTGCGCAGCCAGCATCATCAGACCAAAGCCTGCAGCGGCACAGAGAATACCGATAACGAACTTGGTGATGCTGCTCGGGCGAATGTTCATGCTCGCTAGCTTCGGCCACGCCCAGCTGAATACCGGTGCCAACAGAATGATAAACAGCGCATTTATCGACTGGAACCAGACTGCCGGGATTTCAAAATCACCGATCATACGGTTAGTGTAGTCGTTAGCGAACAGGTTGAACGAGGTTGGTTTCTGCTCAAACGCGGACCAGAAGAACGCGGCGGAAACCAGCAGGATAAAGCAGACCAGCAGTCTGGCGCGCTCTTTACGGTTCAGACCGGCAAAGATGAACAGGTAGATAAAATAGAGCGCGACGGAAGCGGCAATCACGTATACCAGTACGCTGGCAACCGCGACCGGATTAATCACAATCACTCCCTGCGCAATCAGCGTAACGATAACGGCTACGCCGACAGCCAGCGCCAGCAGCCACGCGCCCACACCGTTACGTTTTACTACTGGGCTGTTCCAGGTAGAGTCCAGACCTACTTCGCTGTCATAACGTTTCATCGATGGAACGGCAAACACGCGGAAGATGATCAACGCTACCAGCATCCCGATACCACCGATGCCAAAGCCCCAGTGCCAACCGTGGGTTTTAATCAGCCAGCCGGAGATCAACGGCGCAATAAACGACCCCATATTGATGCCCATGTAGAACAGCGAGAAACCGCCGTCGCGACGCGCATCGCCCTTTTTATACAGCGTGCCAACCATCACTGAGATACAGGTCTTAAACAGACCGGACCCGAGCACGATAAACATCAGGCCGATAAAGAACAGGTTGTCACCCATGATGGCAGAGAGCGCAATCGACAGATGGCCGAGGGCAATCAGGATAGAGCCATACCAGACAGCTCTTTGCTGACCGAGCCAGTTATCCGCCAGCCAACCGCCCGGCAGCGCGGCAAGATACATCGTACCGGCAAAGATACCGACAATCGCCGACGCATTTTCACGCGCCAGCCCCATACCGCCGTCATAAACGGTAGCAGCCATAAACAGGATCAGTAACGGACGAATGCCATAAAACGAAAAACGCTCCCACATCTCAGTGAAGAACAATGAGCCGAGCGGATAAGGATGACCGAAGAACGTTCGGCTTTCTTTTTGATTAACAGAGGATTGCATAATTCTCCCGAAAAGATATGTCGTGTGCTTGTAAACACCGTGATGTACGCCGGCCAGTTACGTTGCTGGTCGATTTTTTACATACGGCGAAGAGTTATTTAACCATTTGATAACCTGACAGTAGTTTTGTCTAGTACCAACCGGGTGACTTTAAGATGAAAATTCGACAATTGTCTACTTTCTTAGATTTAAACTTGGTAAAAAGCGAATAGTCATTGACAGCAAACAGACAGGTACAGGCGAAAAAAAACCCGCGACAAGCGCGGGTTTTCATCTGCATCAGCAACGATTACTTGCTTTTTTTGATGTGTTTAATCAAACGCTTACGTTTACGCATCTGAGTCGGAGTCAGCGTATTGCGTTTGTTTGCAAACGGGTTTTCCCCTTCTTTGAACTGAATACGGATCGGCGTCCCCATTACGTTCAGAGATTTGCGGAAATAGTTCATCAGATAGCGCTTGTAGGAATCCGGCAGGTCTTTGACCTGGTTGCCGTGAATCACCACGATTGGCGGGTTATAACCACCGGCATGGGCATATTTCAGCTTCACACGACGACCACGCACCAGCGGTGGCTGATGATCTTCTACTGCCATGGTCATGATGCGCGTCAGCATTGCGGTACTCACGCGACGTGTGGAGCTATCGTATGCTTCACGGACCGATTCAAACAGATTACCTACGCCGCTACCGTGCAGCGCCGAGATAAAGTGTACGCGCGCAAAATCAATAAAGCCCAGACGGAAGTCCAGCGTCTCTTTGACCTGCTCTTTTACTTCCTGCGTCAGGCCATCCCACTTGTTCACAACGATAACAAGTGAGCGCCCACTATTGAGGATAAAGCCCAGCAGCGACAGGTCCTGATCGGAAATCCCTTCACGCGCATCAATCACCAGCATCACCACGTTGGCATCTTCAATTGCCTGCAGCGTTTTGATTACTGAGAATTTTTCTACCGCCTCGGTAATTTTACCGCGTTTACGTACACCCGCTGTGTCAATCAGCACATATTCGCGCTCATCACGTTGCATCGGAATATAAATACTGTCGCGCGTGGTCCCCGGCATATCGTAAACCACAACGCGGTCTTCACCGAGAATACGGTTAGTCAGTGTGGACTTACCTACGTTCGGACGACCAACAATCGCCAGTTTAATCGGCAAATCCTGCGGGTTGAAATCGTCTTCAGGCTCTTCTTCGCCGTTTTCTTTGGCTTCCAGCTGCGCCCAGTATTCTGCGTCTTCATCCACTTCTTCCTGAGGAGCAACGTCATCCATCCACGGCAGCAGAACATGCTCCAGCAGGCTGAGGACGCCACGACCATGGGACGCCGCGATCGGATAAATTTCACCCAGACCCAGAGAGTAGAAATCAACAACCGCCTGGTCAGGATCGAGTCCGTCAGTTTTGTTGGCGACCAGGAACGTCGGTTTCTGGCGCGCACGCAGATGCTTGGCAATGGCTTCATCTGCCGGCATCAGGCCAGCACGCGCGTCCACCATGAACAGCACAACGTCTGCTTCTTCGATAGCCAGCAGCGACTGTTCTGCCATACGGGTTTCAACACCGTCTTCGGTGCCATCAATACCGCCGGTATCAATACAGATAAACTCACGGCCTTCAATTTCCGCACGACCGTACTTACGGTCACGAGTCAGACCCGGGAAATCCGCAACCAGCGCATCTCGGGTGCGAGTTAGACGGTTAAATAACGTGGATTTGCCAACGTTAGGGCGCCCGACAAGCGCGACCACAGGTACCATGTTTAAAGCCTCATTTAAAAAATCATCAGACAACGGGCACATTTTTTGCCCCGTTGTTAAAAACAGTAAAACGGCCCCTGCACCAGGAGCCGTTTTTCAAAGCGAGCGGCCGCGACGATTAACGCGTAATAGAGTACAGCGTACCGTCTTTCGCCTGGATCAGCAGTTTACCATCAGCAGAGACCGGCTCGGTCAGGAAACCGGAGCTGTCGACTTTCTGTTGGGCAACAAAACGACCATCGTCAACGTTAATCCAGTGCAGATAGCCTTCGCTATCACCGACGACCAGATTGCCATTATACAATACCGGGGACGTCAGCAGACGGTGCAGCAGATCGCTTTGCGTCCACAGCGTCACGCCGCCATCGGTCGTCAGCGCCAGCACACGGTCATTCTGATCAACCAGATAGATACGATTACCATCAACGATAAAATCATTCACCGAGCCGAGCTCACGTTTCCACATGATCTGGCCGCTGCGCAGATCCAGCGCCGTCAGGTTACCATTATAAGCCAGCGCGTAAACTACGCCATTGACGATAACCGGCGTGGTATCGACATCACTCAGACGATCGATTTCGGTTGGGCCAGTGGCCTGAGAGATACGCTGCTGCCAAATCATCTGGCCCTGCTGCATCAGTACGGCACTTACGCGACCATTGTCGCCACCCACAATCGCTGCGCCAAAGGCGGTCGCCGGAGCGGATTCACCACGTAAGGAAAGTGATGGCATGTCGAGGTTTACGGTCCATTTGATGGCGCCGTCAGCTTCGTTCAATGCCTGCAACTGACCGTTACTGGTGTGGATCAATACCACGCCATCGCTCACCACCGGGCGCGACAACGCTTCACCGGCAACTTTCGTTTGCCATGCGGTTGTACCGTCACTGGTGTTAAGCGCATAAACCTGTGCTTTTTCGCTGCCAATATAAACATGGCCGCCCGACACGGTTACACCGCCAGAAAGCTGAGCAGATGCACGGGAGAACCAACCGTCTTTCTCACCCAGATTAACAGACCAGACTTCTTTGCCGTCGTCTGCGTTCAGCGCTTTCACCACACCTGCGCGATCGGCTGCATAGACCACGTTATCCGCCAGCGCAGGATGAAGGTTGGAGTAGAAATCGCCAATACCGTTGCCTACAGAAGTGCTCCAGGCAGTAGACGGAGTAAACTGGTTTTCAACCACCGGTAACGGGGACATCTTAACGACATCTTCTTCGCCACTAAACAGTGAACAGCCGCTCAATAGGGTAACAGAAAGCAGCCCTGGCAGAAGTAATTTACGCAATTGCATCGGGTCCCTCTCAGATGGACAAATTATTGATTTTCATCTGCATCATTTCGCTCAGAGCAGGAGAGGCATCGCTTTTCACACCCGCTTCCCATGCGCTACGCGCACCTTGTTTGTCGCCTTTGCTCAGCAACGCTTCACCACGCAGATCGGCCACAATTGCCGCCCACCCTTCACCTTTAATGGTATCGAGTGTTTTCAGCGCGGTATCAGCCTGCTTAAGCTGAACCTGAACACGAGCAAGACGCAGATTAAGCACCGCTTTGAGATTCTCATCGCTGGTGGCGGCCAGGCCTTGTTGTAACTGGGCCGCGGCTTTCTCTAGTTCGTTTTGGTCAACAAACTGCTGTGCCAGTTCCATTGACGCTAACGCGCCATAGGTGTTTTTGTTTTCCGCTGCAAATTTCTCTGCGGCAGGAATGCTATCAGGCTTACCTGCGCTAACCGCAGTCACCGTATTTTGATATGCCAGAGAAGCAGAGCGTGCGGACTCCGTCTGATGACTGGTCCAGTAACGCCAGCCGACCAGCGCGCCAACCCCTAAAATGACCCCAACAACCAGCGCTTTGCCGTTTTCAGCAAAGAAGCGTTTTACCGCATCAACCTGGTCGTGTTCGTTCTCGTAAATTTCCACGCTGTCCTTCTCCTTAGCCCAGTAGAGTGCGCAAATGCGTGGCAACGCTATCCTGCGCTACTGCCGTTTGCTCACCAGAGCGCAAATCCTTCACTACAACGGTACCGTCAGCCACTTCGGACTCACCCAGTACCAGTGCAACGCGGGCGCCCCACTTATCGGCGCGAGCAAACTGTTTCTTAAAGTTGCCGCCACCGTGGTTAGTCATCAGTTTCACACCGGGAACGTCATCACGCAGACGTTCAGCAAGCCGCATCGCAGCCGACTGTGTATCCGCACCTGAAGCCACCAGGTATATATCGACAACAGGATCTGCGTTAAATTCCGGATTAACTGCCTGAACTAACAAAACAAGTCGTTCCAGGCCCATAGCGAAGCCTACCGCTGGCGTGGCACGACCGCCAAGTTGCTCAACCAGACCATCATAACGACCACCTGCACAGACGGTACCCTGTGAGCCCAGGCTGTTGGTTACCCACTCAAATACGGTGCGGTTGTAATAGTCGAGACCACGAACCAGACGCTGATTAACGGTATAGGCAATACCTGCGGATTCCAGCAGTTTGCACAGACCCGCGAAATGTTCGCGAGAATCGTCATCAAGATAGTCACCCAGTGCCGGGGCATCGTTCAGCAGCGCCTGCACGTCCGGGTTTTTGGAGTCGAGAACGCGCAGCGGGTTGGTGTACATGCGGCGCTTGCAATCTTCGTCCAGTTTTTCTTTGTGCTGTTCCAGGTAGGCGACCAGCGCATCACGGTAGTTAGCACGCGCTTCAAGCGAACCAATAGAGTTCAGCTCAAGGCTAACATGCTGGGAAATACCCAGTGCACGCCACCAGCGGGCAGTCAGCATAATCAGCTCAGCATCAATGTCCGGGCCTTGCAGACCAAACACTTCGACACCCAACTGATGGAATTGGCGATAACGACCTTTTTGCGGACGTTCGTGGCGGAACATCGGCCCGATGTACCACAGACGCTGTTCCTGATTGTACAGGAGACCATGTTCGATGCCGGCGCGTACACAGCCCGCAGTGCCTTCAGGACGCAGGGTCAGGCTGTCGCCATTGCGGTCCTCAAAGGTATACATCTCTTTTTCAACGACGTCGGTCACTTCACCGATCGCACGTTTGAATAACGGGGTCTGCTCTACAATCGGCAAGCGGATTTCACTGTAACCGTAGCTGCCGAGCACGTTTTTGAGAGTGCCTTCAATGCGCTGCCAGATGGCGGTTTCGCCAGGCAGATAATCGTTCATGCCGCGAATGGCTTGAATGTTTTTTGCCACGTTTATTCTCTTTATGGATATAAAAATGAACCCTCAGCGCTAACCCGAATAATACGGGCGCCATGCGGGTTCAATCATACACGGGAAGCTCGCCGCTTCCCATCACGTTATTATTTTTCAAGCTGCTGCACGTCAATGCGTCGCGCTTCGTCGAGGATACTCGCTTTGGCGCGAATACGAGCTTCGAGCTGCGTGATCATGTCGTCGTTATCGATTCTGTCTTTACGCACGCCGTCTTCATACAGGCCGCTTTTCTTGTTGCCGCCCGTCACGCCCAGCGTAGAAACCAGCGCTTCACCAGGACCGTTTACCACACAGCCGATGATCGAAACGTCCATTGGCGTAATGATATCTTCCAGGCGTTGCTCCAACGCGTTAACCGTGCCGATAACGTCGAACTCCTGGCGTGAGCAGGTTGGACAAGCGATAAAGTTGATCCCGCGCGCGCGAATGCGCAGCGATTTCAGGATATCAAAGCCCACTTTGATCTCTTCCACCGGATCCGCCGCCAAAGAAACGCGCAGCGTGTCGCCGATCCCTTCAGATAACAGCAGGCCAAGGCCAATCGCGGACTTCACCGAACCGCTACGCAGGCCACCGGCTTCGGTGATCCCCAGATGCAGCGGTTGATCGATCTGTTTTGCCAGCAGACGATAAGATTCTACGGCGAGGAACACGTCAGACGCTTTAACACTGACTTTGAACTGATCGAAGTTCAGGCGATCGAGATGATCCACATGACGCATCGCGGATTCCAGCAGCGCCTGCGGCGTCGGCTCACCGTATTTTTCCTGCAGGTCTTTTTCCAGCGATCCGGCGTTTACACCAATGCGGATAGGAATGTTTTTATCACGAGCGCAATCCACCACCATGCGAATACGCTCTTCGTTACCGATATTGCCTGGGTTGATACGCAGACAATCGACACCGTATTCCGCCACTTTCAGCGCAATACGGTAATCAAAGTGAATATCGGCAACCAGCGGGACATTAACCTGCTGTTTGATAAGCTTAAACGCTTCTGCTGCATCCATTGTCGGTACAGAGACACGAACAATATCTGCGCCTACACGTTCCAGCGATTTGATCTGATTAACCGTCGCTTCCACATCCGTGGTCCGCGTATTGGTCATAGACTGTACGGCGATGGGAGCCCCATCGCCGATCGGCACGTTCCCAACGTAAATGCGTGTCGATTTTCTACGTTGAATTGGAGCCTGATTATGCATTAAAAAATCTCCCGCATTGCCGTCTGTTACTGAGCCGGTGATTGTTCGGCATTAACGGTCAGACGCGCAACCTGGTTAGTTCTGATAAAACGACTCAGGTCGACAGGTTTACCCTGGAACTGAATCTGCACTGCCGCCGGAGCACCAATTTTCAGTTTGTACGGTGCCTGACCGGTCAGATTCAAATTGCCATCTTTACGCTGCATGCCGCTAAACAGTTTTTTACCGGTTGCGTCGGTCACTTCCAGCCAGCAGTCAGCGGTGAAATTCATCACCAGCGCGTTAGGATCGGCAGCCGGCGTTGTTACACCCGCCTGGTCAGTCGGCAATGGTGCCGCTGTCGCCGGTGCAGTGGACGTGGTCGTTGCAGTATCAACATTGGCCTGAGACGGAGCCACAACGGCGTTTTGATCTGCGCCAGGCGCCGGGGTCGCTGCAGTATCCGGCGTTTGAGCGGCATCAGCCACTGCGCCATCATCCGGAGCCGGTGTACTGTCCTGGCTTGCAGCGGCGCTGGTATCCAGCGGCACGCTCTGCGCGTTATCTTTACCGGCATTCAGTTCAGCGGAAGATTGATCGGCCATCGTGGTGATCTCTTCCTGCTGCGCTTTATGGTTTTGCCACCACCAGGCACCGGTCAGTCCGACAACGACAAACAGTACCAGCCAGGTAAAGGTCATTAGCCAGCCGTCACGCTTCTTGCGGCGCTTACCGAGCGAAAAACTCTGCATCGGCGCAACTTTGGCAGGGCGAATCGGAGCCTGTTTTTCCAGCCCTGGCAACAGTTCTTCTTCAGGAATATGCACCAGACGCGCATAAGAACGGATATACCCGCGCAGGAATGTTGAAGCGAGATCGGCTGGCGCCTTATCGTCTTCAATATCGCGTACCGTGGAGACCTTCAGGCAGAGTCGTTCCGCGACTACCTGTTGGCTGAATCCGAGTTGTTCACGGGCATTGCGCAGACGAACGCCGGTGGATAGTGCTTCATTTTTGTCGTGCGTGGCTTCAGTATTCATTCGCTACAGCTGCGTAAATTTGGGTTCTGGCGCCGGCGAGCCACAATGCTCACCCACACCGCGAAACATCTGGTCAGTTAACCTTCGTCAGACAGTATAAAACGGTCAGACTATCTATGACAAAACAGTGTAAACCTAAGGGCTAAACGCTTGTTGCACCGCTACATACTGCCTTAAAGTCGACTAAAACGCACCGTTATTATTGATCCGACGACGACAACAAAGGACCTTATGTAACTTACATTGCACTACGGTACATTATTTATACCGTAGTGCATTCGGCATCAAACGGTTTTGATATCGATAGCATCGCCCTGCATACGCTTGCGCAGAGTACGCTTGGTACGGTCGATAACGTCTCCCGCCAGCTGACCACAGGCTGCATCGATGTCATCACCACGTGTTTTACGCACGATGGTCGTGAAACCATAGCTCATCAACACTTTAGAGAAACGATCGATACGACTGTTAGAGCTACGACCATATGGCGCGCCCGGGAACGGGTTCCACGGAATCAGGTTGATCTTACATGGCGTGTCTTTCAGCAGTTCTGCAAGCTGATGCGCATGCTCAGTGCCATCGTTGATATGGTCCAACATCACATACTCGATGGTCACGCGGCCCTGGTTCGCATTGGATTTCTCCAGATAGCGGCGCACTGCCCCGAGGAACGTTTCAATATTGTACTTTTTGTTGATAGGTACAATTTCGTCACGAATTTCATCATTTGGCGCATGCAGAGAAATCGCCAGTGCGACATCAATCATATCGCCCAACTTATCCAGCGCAGGGACGACGCCTGAGGTGGACAGCGTGACGCGACGCTTGGACAGCCCAAAACCGAAGTCATCAAGCATAATTTCCATCGCCGGAACGACGTTAGTCAGGTTAAGCAGTGGCTCCCCCATCCCCATCATCACCACGTTGGTGATGGGACGCACGCCTGTGGCTTTCACCGCGCCGACGATTTTCGCCGCACGCCAGACCTGACCAATGATTTCCGACACCCGCAGGTTACGGTTAAAGCCCTGCTGCGCCGTAGAGCAGAATTTACACTCTAATGCACAACCAACCTGTGAAGAAACACACAGGGTCGCACGATCGTCTTCCGGGATATAAACCGTTTCAACACGCTGATCGCCAACCGCGATGGCCCATTTGATAGTGCCATCAGAAGAACGCTGCTCTTCCACCACTTCCGGGGCGCGAATTTCAGCCACTTCTTTCAGTTTGTTGCGCAGCACCTTATTGATGTCAGTCATGTCATCAAAATTGTCGCTGCAATAGTGGTACATCCATTTCATGACCTGATCGGCACGAAACGGCTTTTCGCCCATCTCTTTGAAGAATTCGCGCATCTGCTGACGGTTCAGATCCAGCAGGTTAATTTTTCCATTTTTATTTGGAACCGCAGCAATGACGACTTCAGAGGTGTTAACTAATTCAGACATAATTTTTTCCGGCCTCGTTGTTACACGTTATGGCCCGTGGAGGGTTAAAAAGAAACGCCCCGGTAAGCGGTCTGCTCTTCCGGGGCGTTGCATTGTACAAAGTCTGGCGCAGGGATGCCACGTTTGCACGAAGCATTAGCGAAAATAATATGTAAATCGCTAATTCATCGCCAAAGGATTTCGCGTCGCAGGAAGGCGGCAAGTTCGAGCATCCCCGGGAGCATAGAAAACTATGTGACCGGGGTAAACGAACGCAGCCAACGCATCTGCGACGTGAAAGACGCGGGAGATTAGCGAGTGCGCGGGCAAACCTCGCCTTCACCAAAGAAATAGGCGATTTCACGGGCTGCGGATTCAACGGAATCGGAACCGTGGGTACCATTCTCGGTGAAGCTGTCCGCGTAGTCGGCACGCAGCGTACCGGCCAGCGCATTTGCCGGATTCGTTGCGCCCAGCAGATCGCGATGACGCTGTACGGCATTTTCGCTTTCCAGTACGGAAACAACGATTGGACCGGAGGTCATGAATTCAACCAGGCCATCAAAGAACGGTTTGCCGTCGTGCTCAGCATAGAAGCCACGCGCCTGCTCAACGGTCAGGTGCAGCATTTTAGTACCGACAATTTTGAACCCTGCTGCTTCGAAGCGCGCAAAGATGCTCCCAATAACGTTTTTTGCCACCGCGTTTGGTTTGATGATGGAAAAAGTACGTTCAATAGCCATGATTACCTCTGAAAAAAGATGTTCTGTTATGGTTTACCTGGCGCGGATTATAAAGAGCATCCTGGCCGTTGACTATTGACGAAGGTAACATTTCTTTAAAATAAGATGATTTTTAGCAACAAACCATCTTAACCTGGTCTATTGCAAAGAAAATCTCACCGTCGCCATCTGTCCCGCGTCATCCATCACCAGCAGTTGGTAATCCCCTTTTACGGTGAGTCGCAGGGTAAGATGACGCCCACGATCATCGAGCCGTTCACCGTTAAGGAACCACCAGCGCTCACCTGTCCCACCGCTGGTTTGCACCGGTAATGAAGCCTGCTGCATACCGGGTAAACGTTTCACAATCGCGCCATCGCGCACACCTGTCAACTGCAGCGGTAATATAGCATCCTGCCCCAGCGGCGGACAGATTGCAGAAACCGGCGGTAACCTCGCCCCCCGACGCTCTGATTCCGGCAGCCAGGGTTCTAGCGGCAATGGCCAGACGACTAATGTTTGCTCACGCGCCTGCGAGCAATCCGCTGCAACGCGTTTTCCCTCATCGTCCAGCCAGACAGGAAAACGAATGCCACTCACGCCTTCTTGTTCGGGTAATAACAACGTTGGCGGTTGGCTACCGTCCAGTAGCCAGGTGGCTAAACGACGACGACAGTTACCATCACCCTCCGGCAGAGATTGTCCGCCAGGCCAGCACACCACACCGCGACTTACGGATTCAGGGCGTGGATCTTCCAGCTGATTTGTCCCGCGAGAGAGCAAAAGATTGTTGACCTGATTGAGTAGCGGCACGGCGCTGGCAAATCCAAACTGCCCCACCACCGGCGTTCCGTCTGGTCTGCCAGTCCAGATACCTATCACATAACGTGAATTAACGCCGATTGCCCACGCGTCACGATAGCCATAACTGGTGCCCGTTTTCCATGCCAGCGGAACCACTCTGCTCAGCGCGTTATCCGGAAGAGGTTGCGCTTCGTCAGCCATAATCCGGCGAATAATCCACGCCGCACCTGCTGACATCAACGGACGCTCCAGCAGTGGATCTGTCGGCTGCAAACGCAGTTTTCCCGCCTTACCATGACGGGCAAACGCGCTGTATGCCGCCGCCATATCTTCAAGTCTCGCCCCCGCGCCGCCCAGGATCAACGACAGATTCGGCGTGGCTCCTGCGGGTAAATACAACGGCAAACCCACATTACGCAATTTTGCGGCAAAACGCTTCGGGCCATAGGCTTCAAGCACCTGCACGGCGGGTAAATTGAGTGAACGCACCAGCGCTTCACTCATGCTCACCGGGCCATGAAAGCCACTATCAAAATTCCCTGGACGATAATCCCCGGTACGACGCGGCACGTCCTGCAGCAATGAAGCCGGGTGAATCAATCCGTCATCCAGCGCCAGGCCATAAACAAATGGCTTCAGCACCGATCCCGGAGAACGGATCGCATTCACCATATCCACATGACCAAAGCGAGAGTCGTCATTCATATCTACCGATCCCACCCAACCACGCACGCTCATATCGGTGTGATCGACCACAATCATTGCCAGCGAACTGCGAGCAGGTAAGCGCCCTTTCCAGTTTTGCGCCAGCTCTTCCAGTTGGCGCTGCAATCCAGCGTCAAGGGTAGTTACGATTTTATCGCTCCGGCTTTTCCCCAGCATCATGCGCGAGAATAATGGCGCTAACTGCGGCATTTGCCGGGGTGCCAGCCAGACCGGCTCTTCACGCGACTCCTGTACCTGTCTGGCAGGCCAAATACCCTGAGTCGCCATACGCTCAAGCACTTTATTGCGCGCGGCTTCGGCGCGATCTGGCCAACGATCCGGACGCAGACGACTCGGCGCCTGCGGCAGCACGGCCAGCAGCGCGGCATCGGAGTAGCTCAATTGTGCAGGCGATTTGCCCAGATAGGCCCAACTTGCTGCCCCCACCCCCTGAAGCGTGCCGCCAAACGGCGCACGATTCAGATACAGCGTCAGGATATCGCGCTTGGAAAGGTGCCACTCCAGTTGCATTGCGCGCCAGAGCTGGCGGAACTTACCGCCAAAGGTGCGAGGATGAGGGTCAAGTAATCTTGCGACCTGCATGGTGAGCGTACTGCCGCCCGAAACCACGCGTCCGGAGGAGAGATCCTGCCACGCTGCACGCAGCACCGAAAACGGATTAACACCGGGATGTTTCCAGAACCAGCGATCTTCGTAATTAATTAACGCGTCGAGGTAGCGGGGCGAGACCTCATCGATTGTGACCGGATACCGCCAGATACCGTCCGCATCGGCAAAACGCCATAGCGGTGTACCATCGTACGCCACCACGACACGCGCAGGGTCGACTTCATGAAGCGGCAGCGGCCAGATTTTATCTGCCGACCAAACCGCCGCCACGAGTAATAGCATAACGGCGACCAGCCAGAGCCAGCAGCCGCGTTTCCCCAACCGGTGCATCATTTACGGTCTGACAATCAGTGGCCCCTCTGCCGTACCGGTCGCACGCCACTGCGGAACATACATTGATTCCACCTGCGGCACAGGAATCTGATAGGTCCCCGGCGTTACCGCCCGCGCCAGATACACCAGCGTGACCGGTTGTCCTTCGTTGACTGCCACCGCCGCGACAAAACGGTCGTCGCGGAACTCCACATGCTGAATATCCGCCTGCTGCATCTGATTGAGCAGATTCGCCACTTCGCTACCGCTATCCTGCAAACTGGCGCTGCCGTTGGCCAGATTCTGGTTTTCCAGTTCCAGCCCGGCGGGCAGCAGATCAACGACTAACGCATCAGGCACGTTCTGGCTGGCTTTTACCGTCAGCCAAACCAGCACCAGTTCGCCGCTGCGCAGAGAGTCCAGCGATTTGCTGCGACCATCCAGCCCCAGGATCTGACGTTCAATATGCAGGACATTGCTGGCAGGCGTCGGCGGGTTTTGCGGGTAACCACTGACATCCAAACGCAGCCATAGTGGCAAATTGCCGGTGTTGGTGACGCTCAGCGTAGACAGTGTGTCGGCATCCAAATTGCGGGTTAGCGATTTATCCCCTGCCAATGGTTGCTCCGAGAGTGACGTTTGCGCCTGCCACGTACCAGGCAAATCCTGTAACGTACGCGCGGCAAGGAACAACGCATTATTTTCCTGAGTAGAGAGCCAGCGCTGTCCAAAGGCCTGTTCTGACAACGTGTTCAGCAGCGTATTCTGCACCTCAGGTTTGAGCTTGTTCTCTTCGAGCAAAGCCAGCATCAACGCGTTATCCCGTAACGCACTGCCGTAATCCGCCATCCACTGCTGCGCGTCGCGGCGCGGCGTATTCAGCGCCAGCGTCAACGCCTGTTCACTGCGGTTGGCATCGCCCATGCTTTTCAGCGCGATCCCCAGTTGCAGCAGCGGCAAACCAGACGCCGCTTGTGCACGACGCTCCCAGATTTCGCGTAGTGCGCCGAGCGGGGCTTTCTGCTGGCGAGCCAGCACCAGTGCTGCATATGCCTGTACTGCAAAGCGGCTTGCTGAGGTATCGTCGGTATAGCGTATCGACATCATGCCCGGGTCCTGCAAATAGCGCAGCAACCGTTCATTCCCCCGGTTAATCACCTCTGTCGGTACGCTGTAGCCCTGTTCATTTGCCCGGACGAGGAAGTCCATGACATACGCGGTCAGCCAGTACTCTTCCGACCCGTTTTTATCCCACAATGCAAATCCCCCGTTATCACGCTGCATCTGCAGCAACCGGGAAATCCCGATCTCTACTGCCGCACGGCGTTTCTCATCGCTGTCACCCGCTATGCCCAACGCTTTCAGCTGCGCGGCATTGGTATATAACGACGGGAACAGTCCACTGGCGGTTTGCTCGAGGCAACCGTAAGGATAGGCTTTCAGTTCACGGATGTAGCGCGCCAGATTTAGCGGCGGCTTACCGCTGAACAACAGTTGCCCCTGCATCGTCGCAGGGGAGAAATTGGTCAGTTTTTCGCCCGGAAGCTGCCAGGTTGCGCCCGGCTGAAGTGCGACACCGTTATTAACGGTTTGCGCCGGGAACGCCGGACGCACGCCAATCTTCCACTGTTTATGCTGAACAGGCAGCGTTTCACCCGGTAAAGTCAGACCGCTAATTTCGGCCTGAATTTCGCCATCGCCAAAGCCCTCCTGCGCGCGCACCGGAATAAACAGCGTAGTCCGTACGCCTGGTGCCAGATTTACCGGTGCGGGATCTTGCCCCATCAGCTCCAGTAATCCACTGGCGGCAAACTTGATATTCAGCGTTTGCGGTTTGTCTGTCAGGTTAGTCACATCCAGCGTCAGTCGCGACGTATCCCCCCCGGCCAGGAAGCGCGGGGTATTCAATTCAGCAATCACCGGGGCGGCAACGATCGCTTTACTTTCGCCGCTGCCAAAGTCATCCGCCGTCCAGGCCTGCGCCATTACCCGCAGCTCGCCGTTGAAATCCCCAATCGGTAACGTCACCGTACCTTCGCCCTGCTCGTTGAGCGTCACCGGCAGTGCCTGTTGTGCGACGATATTGACGTGATTGACCGGTGGTTTTCCGCCGCGTTTTAACTCATCGCCATCGCCGCCAAAACGCAGTGCCGCCAGACGCCCCTGCCCTTCGATCACTTGGCCGTAAATATCATAAATATCCGCGCCATAGCGTTTTTGCCCGAAAAATGCCTGCCACGGGTCTGGCGTGACGTAATCCGTAATATTCAGCACCCCGCTGTCAACGGCAGAGACCAGCACATTCACCTGCTTTGGCACTTCACCATTCTTAACGCTGGCCTTAATCTTGACGGTCAACGGCTGATTCGGGCGTATTTTCGCCGGGTTTTCCAGCGCCAGCGCCAGCCGACGGTTTTCATCGCCTAACGGCAAATGCAGTAAACCGACCGCCCGTTTTGGCGTTGCCGAACGGGACTTGTCGCCAGGGCGAATCACCAGCGCACTGAGATACAAATCGTGGCGATTCCAGGTTTTATCGATCGGGATGGAGATATCGAGACCATCCGCCGGTACGTCTATTTCTTGCCACCACAGCGGACCTTCGCTGGATTCAACCATCGCATAACCTTTGCCAGCAGCAGGAGCGGCAACGTGCAGGTTCATGGTATCGCTGGGACGATAGCTGGGTTTATCCAGTTTCAGCGTCACGCGATCGGGACGCACGGCCCCGCTGCCGTCGCTGTTATCCTGCCAGCTATAACCCGCCCAGAAGCGTACGCTGCTCACTGCGTCATTCGGGGCTTTTACTTCCAGACGATAAGCGCCCCACTCTACCGGGAAGCTAACTTTACCGGTCTCATCGGCCTTAAGATCCAGGGTCTGCTCACCCTCAACCAGATCCTTTTGATCAAACTGTGATTGCCAGCCCTCGCCTTCAGACCAGTTCCAGTAATAATCTCGTCGCTCGCGGATCAAACGTACCTGCAAACCGGACACCGCTTTTTTCTCGCCTTGCGCATCGGCATACACAATGTCGAAAGCGGCGTTGCTGTTTTCATCAACAATAGGCTGATTCACGGTGGTATCAGTACGGTAGTCATAGACAGCTTTTGCCGCAAACTGCGGACGAATACCCGGCAGTGTGTCCGCAGGCCAGATGGCTTGTTCAGCCCGACGCGTTACCGGACGGCCACCAGATTCCAGCAGGCTGGCTTGCAGGATCACCTGTAACGGAGAATGCGTCTCCTGCCATTGGCTGTTGGTGGTCACTTCGCCGCGACCGTGTTCATCCAGCGTAAGCTGAACTTCATCGAGGCTGCGGGACAGGTTTTCTTCGGCAATATTACCAAACTGGAACCCCGGCAATGCCTGCACCGCTTCGCGCAGCGGGCGCAGGAACAGCTGCCCTTGCAGAGCATTGCCGTTAGCAGGCGCGCCGTACAGGTAGTAGCCCACTACCGAGAACTTCACTTCATCAGCCGGAGCTACCGGAATCTTATTGGCGGAGAGATTGAGCGCCATCCGCTCAGGCATAAAATCTTCGACGTGGAAATCCCACATCCGCGACTGGTTGTCGCCCGTATTAGCACGAATATGCCACATACCGGTTGGTGCGTTGGTGTCCAGCGGCCAACTAAAGCGGTACAGACCGTTCTCTGGCTGGCTAACCACCGAGCGTAACACTTGCCCGTCGGGCTTCACGACCTCCAGCTTCACCGGCTGGTCGGGCAACGTTTTTCCATCGCTGTCACGCAGTAATCCGTTGAGGATCACCGTTTCACCAGGGCGGTAGAGGTCACGGGGACCAAACATAAAGAACTGTTTGCTGTATCCCGGTGCGCCAGCAATATCAAATTCAGCCAGATCCAACGCCGGGAGCTTCAGATCCAGCAGCGTGGTTTGCCCGTCTTTGCGGACCAGCAATAAGGCCGCGTCTTTATCAGTCTCCAGTTTGACATGACCCTGCGCATCGCTGGTAGCCTGCGCCAGCGTCTGTCCTTTTTCGTTGAGTAACGTGACCTCAATACCCTGCTGCGCGGCGCCGTTTTCCAGACTCTGCGTAAAGACATCCAGTTGATTGTGGTAACGGTGAGCAGACACACCAATATCGCTGAGCGTGAACAGCGTAGCGGCATTACTGTAGTTGTATTGTCCAGCCTGATTCATCACCGCGATGTAAACACCTGCTTGCTGCAACGGCTTGATATCGCTCAGCGGCAGCAGCAGCTTCTCGCGGGTGTTACGCGCAGGATTGAGGTCAAAGCGTCCGGTATACACCAGTTCCGCCATTTTCAGCAGATTGTCAGATTCCCAGTTCGTCAATGAATTGCGGTATTCCCACTGGCTGACAAACGCACCGAGCGATTCAGGCTTCACGCGAAAGAAGTTCACATCTACGCTATTGACGTTCAGCGTCATCACCGGTAATCCTTCGATCACTTTGCCCGGCAGCAGCGAGCCACGACTGGCAAACCCTACGCTTGGCTGAACATCGCGGGTGGTAATATTTTTTTCATACTCAATACCAAACGTCGCTTTATTCAATGCCAACAAGTCACGCTCAATGGTGACCACCAGCTCGCGGTTGGGTTCAAGGTGGCGTAAACGCAGCTCTTTCAAATTCGGCGCCAGCTCCCAGGCTCCGTCCACTTTGCCGCTTTTTTTATCGACAACGTGCACGACGCGGGAAAAATCTTGTTCGGGATTGAGAGGAATAGAGAAAGTCAGGACCAGAGTTGCTGCGCCATCAAGCTGAACTTCAGAAGCATCCAGCAGTGTGAGCGACTTGCCCTGACTTTGTTGCATCAGCTTGTGTAATTGCGCCGGATCTTTTGCCGGTGCGCTCTGCGGGGCTGGCGCATCATTTTTCGCCGCTGTTAACGGCTTATCGTTATTATTATCGCACCCTGCCAGGGCCAGCATCAGCATGCAGGCCGCTACGCCAATATATTTCATTTTTCATCCCTGGCCGCAGTGGCCTGTTAGCTACGTAGTACAACTATTATGCGTCAGATTTCTTACGGTGGCAGTCGGCAAGTGGATGATGTTGTCTGAATTTTAATGATTAATGTGGTTCGGCCTGACAAATCAGCCTCTTTTACTTGTCGCTTTCCAGTAAACATCCGACAATTTGCCGAAACCTGGTAAAAATGGAGATGCCTATGACTACCGCCTTCTTTGTCGCTGCCGACTGGCTTGTCGAACATATTGACGACCCGGAAATACAAATTCTTGATGCCCGGATGGCACCTCCAGGCCAGGAAGATCGCGATGTTGGCGAGGAATATCGTGCAGGCCACATTCCTGGCGCTGTCTTTTTTGATATTGAAGCCCTCTCTGACCACACCTCCCCCTTTCCACATATGATGCCGCGCCCGGAAGCCTTCGCCGTCGCCATGCGCGAGTTAGGCGTGCACCAGGATAAGCACCTGGTGATATACGATGAAGGTAACCTGTTCTCTGCCCCGCGGGCATGGTGGATGCTGCGGACATTTGGCGTTGAAAATGTCTCGATTCTGGCTGGCGGTTTGGCTGGCTGGCAGCGCGATGAACTCCCCCTGCAGACAGGAAATGTTGATTTGCCCGAAGGTGAATTTGACGCAGCATTCGCGCCTGACGCGGTTGTACGCGTGACCGATGTGCTGCTGGCCAGCCATGAAAAAACGGCGCAGATCGTCGATGCCCGCCCGGCGGCACGTTTTAATGCCCAGATTGATGAGCCTCGTCCAGGCCTGAAACGCGGTCATGTTCCAGGAGCACTGAACGTGCCGTGGACAGAACTGGTTCGTGATGGAGAGTTGAAAACCACCGATGAACTGGATGCTATTTTCTTTAGCCACGGCGTGAGCTTTGACAGACCAATCATTGCCAGTTGCGGTTCCGGTGTAACGGCTGCCGTTGTCGTGTTGGCGCTTGCCACGCTGGATGTGCCTGATGTGTCCTTGTATGACGGTGCGTGGAGCGAATGGGGATCGCGGAGTGATTTACCGGTAGAACCATCTGAGACTAAATAAAATCTGATTTACTCATCTTTTTCGCCCACAAAAAAACCGCTCATGTGAGCGGTTTTTTTGTGCCAGTCCGGTTCGCGGCCTTTCCAGCAGGCTGTGTTGCCATAGCAACGCAGGCACATCGTAGCGAACCAATACTCCCTTTTAAGGGAGAAAAAGTCAAGTTAGTTAGCGGGGAAACTATTCAGTACATGAGGTATTATCCTTTCGGCCCTTTTCGCCGCCTCGCAAACGGGCACTGGTCTCGGGAAAGGACGTTTCATGGCCGTAAGCGCAGGCACATCGTAGTGCTTGCTATCGCGGCATTATCGCCAGTGATGCTGTCGTGATGCGGTCTTCGCATGGACCGCGCAATGAAGATACGATACTTGTGTATCGTGCTTGTTGTTTCTGGTGCACTGTGTCTTCACGGGGATCGGGATTACCCAGGTAATTCCATACGCGTGACGCTCAGCACTCAGGGCAAGTAAGCCAGGTAGCCGCCCTTCGGGGCGGCTTTCCTTCACTCAGATAATCCGGTTCTGTTTAAAATCGCGCAGGAAACCGCCCCAGCGGCGTTCGTAGAACGGCGCGATGTGTTCGGTAATAAAGTGGCTGACCCCTTTCTCACCTTTCACCACCTGGCAGATATCAATAGGTTCATCGCCCGGTAGCGTGTCGGTCGCGACACTGCCTGTAGCATGAATAATCTCTTCGATATCACCATCAGCTTCAATACCAATCAACAGGTTCGGCTGAGCATCCGCGCTCTCTTTAATTGAGCAGAGAAATGCGCGCTTCACCGGTTTAATGGTTTTAAACAGCGTGGTCAACGAGTCAATCATCTGCGCGGGCGGTTCGGCAACTTCGGAGAGAATTAGCGATTCACCGCCTTCCAGTACTTCCTGAGTACTCAGAGGGTTGCCTTCTTCCCCCATCAGCAGACTGATTTCGCGTGGCATAAACTCTTTGCCGGTCGGCAGCTTAGCATTGAGAAACAGCGTTTCGCCGAGCGTCATTTCAAACAGCGTACGCACCGGCATTACGACAAACGCTTGTTCATCTTCAACGGCCTGCTGCAGGGCTTCCAGAGAGGTAAAGAACGGGATTACGGTTGTGCCGTCTTCTTTCTCCCAGTGCTGCAGATCGAGAGCGCTGTCTTCAACCACCGCCTCACCTTCTGCGGCAGTACCCGGTACCCAGACAGTAGACTCCAGCAACGTGCGGAAAAAGGCCGGACGATGCGCTGGCTCAGTCGCTGCTTGTTCCAGCAAAGTTTCTAATTCGTTTTTTGTTTCGGACATAAGTATCACAAGTTGGATGAATACATGTAGGCCGGATAAGCGTAGCGCCATCCGGCAATACAGTAATAAATTATGCGGTCAGCAGATTCGCAATGGTGCGCACACCCAGACCGGTTGCGCCCGCAGACCACTGCTCAACCGGCGCTTTGCGATAGGTTGCAGAGCAGTCGATGTGCAGCCAGCCTTGCTGGTAGTTTTCCACGAAGTGAGACAGGAAGCCCGCCGCGGTGCTTGCGCCAGCAGGGTAAGCCGCGCTGCCAGTGTTATTCAGCTCGGCAAAGTTAGACGGCAGCTGGTTACGGTGGAATTCCGCCAGGGGCAGACGCCAGAACAACTCGTTTTCTTGTGCAGCACTTGCCAGCAGGCGAGCAGCCAGTTGGTCATCAAAGCTGAACAGCGCGTGGTAATCGTTGCCCAGCGCGGTTTTCGCCGCGCCGGTCAGCGTGGCGGCATCAATAATCAGCTCCGGTTTCTGCGCGCTGGCGTCAATCAGGCCATCCGCCAGAACCAAACGACCTTCTGCATCAGTGTTCATCACCTCAACGTTTTTACCGTTGCGATAGTGAATGATATCGCCGAGCTTAAAGGCGTTGCCGCTGATCAGGTTATCCGCACAGCACAGATACAATTTCACACGCTTGTTCAGACCACGGGTGATGGCAAATGCCAGCGCGCCGGTGACCGTTGCCGCACCGCCCATGTCAGACTTCATTGAGTCCATAAATGCGCTTTGTTTGATGCTGTAACCACCGGAGTCAAAGGTGATGCCTTTGCCGACCAGACACGCATAAACCGGCGCTTCTTTATCGCCAGTTGGGTTGTAGTCCAGCGCCAGCAGCACCGGCGGACGTTCGGAGCCGCGTCCCACGGTATGCAGTCCCATGTAGTTCTGCTCACGCAGATCTTCACCTTTGGTGATGCGGTAAGAGACGTTATCGCACGCGACGGAGCACAGCAGATCAACAGCACGCTGCGCCAGCTGTTCCGGGCCCAGTTCTTCCGCCGGGGCGTTAATGGTATCGCGCACCCAGTCGATAATTTTAAGACGGTTATCCAGCTCCTTGCGCTGCGCCTCGTCCAAAGCAGCCCACTCAACTTTGCGGGTGCCTTTTGGTCCCTTGTAGCCTTGCCAGAACGCCCAGCTACGTTCGGTATCCCAGCCTTCACCGTCCAGTTGAACGTGTTTAATGCCCAGGCCGTCGATTTTACGCGCGGCGCGCTGGATAAGGCCGAGGTCATCTTTTCCGTTCAGGTGCAGGGTAATGCCGTCATTATTAATGCTGTATGTCGCCTTTTCACCCCAGCGGGCATCGGCGGGTTGCGTGGAAAGCGTTATTTTCATGGCTTCTGTCATTTTATTTATCCTTATTTTCGCGCATACAGGAAAACGGGCCACCCGTGGGCAGCCCGTTGACTTATTCGGCTTCGTCCAGCCAGACCAGCAAAATGGCCTCAAGGATTTTTTCGTTCGATGCCTGAGGATCATCATCGAACTCTTCCAGGTCACAGATCCACTGATGCAGATCGGTGAAACGAACGGTCTTGGGATCGAGATCGGGGAACGCGTCGTACAACGCCTCGCCGATTTCGCGGCTATCGGTCCACTTCAGTCCCATACTACCCTCTGTTAATGCTCACGCGCATGATTGATTGTGTAACGTGGGATTTCGACCACTAAATCGTCCTCGGTTACCCGCGCCTGACAGCTTAAACGGCTCTCCGGCTCCAGTCCCCAGGCTTTATCCAGCATGTCGTCTTCTTCTTCTGTGCTTTCCGGCAAAGAATCAAAACCTTCACGCACGATGCAGTGGCAGGTAGTGCAGGCACAGGATTTTTCACAGGCGTGTTCAATCTCGATCCCGTTACGCAGGGCAACGTCGAGAATCGTTTCGCCGGTCTCAGCTTCCAGAACTGCGCCATCGGGACAGAGATCCTGATGAGGCAAAATAACAATCTTTGGCATATTAAACCTCGTCCACGGAATGGCCTTTCAGCGCGCTACGGACGGATTTGTCCATGCGGCGAGCGGCGAATTCCTGGGTTTGTTTGTCTACGTTTTTAATGGCTTGTTCTATCGCGTCAACATCGTCACCCTGTGCAACCTCGCTCAAGTGCGCGGCGGCGGTGTCGATAGCCTGACGTTCTGCGGCGCTTAACAGCGCGGCATCAGCAGCGAGCGCACCGGACAGGCTTTCCAGTACACGTGCTGCTTCGACTTTTTGTTCTGCCAGCATACGCGCTTTTACATCCTGCTCGGCAAAACTCATCGAATCCTGAATCATAGAGGCGATTTCGCTATCCGTCAGACCGTAGGACGGTTTGACCTGGATGGAGGATTCAACGCCGGTGGATTTCTCCATGGCGGTCACACTCAGCAGGCCATCAGCATCCACCTGGAAGGTCACGCGGATATGCGCCCCACCCGCAGGCAGTGCCGGGATACCGCGCAGCGCAAAACGTGCCAGTGAACGACAGTCCTGCACCAGCTCACGCTCGCCTTGCATCACGTGAATCGACATCGCGGTTTGCCCGTCTTTAAAGGTGGTAAAGTCTTGTGCCCGCGCCACCGGAATCGTGGTGTTACGCGGAATCACTTTCTCCACCAGACCGCCCATGGTTTCCAGTCCCAGGGACAGCGGGATAACGTCCAGCAACAGCATTTCGCTGTCCGGTTTATTGCCAACCAGAATATCAGCCTGGATTGCCGCGCCGATGGCGACGACTTTATCCGGATCAATCGAGGTCAGCGGCGTACGACCAAAGAATTCGCCGACACGTTCACGCACCAGCGGCACGCGAGTTGAACCACCAACCATCACCACTTCCAGAACGTCTTGCGCCTCAACGCCAGCATCTTTCAGTGCGCGGCGGCAAGCCAGCAGCGTGCGCTTAACCAGTGCGGAAATCAGTTCATTAAAGGTTTCACGGGTGATTTCACCCTGCCATCCCGCCACGTTAACCGTCACAGAATCGGCATCACTGAGCGCGATTTTCGCTGCAATCGCGGCATCCAGCAGTTCGCGCTGTACGCGGTTATCGCTGCGATCGGCCACGCCCGCCTGCTCACGGATGTAGTCGGCCAGCAGATGGTCAAAATCGTCGCCGCCGAGCGCGGAATCACCGCCGGTCGCCAGCACTTCGAACACGCCGCGACTCAGGCGCAGAATAGAAATATCAAATGTACCGCCGCCGAGGTCATAAACGGCAATGACACCTTCCTGACCTGAATCCAGGCCATAGGCGATTGCAGCAGCGGTCGGTTCGTTCAACAGACGCAGCACGTGCAGGCCCGCCAGACGCGCAGCATCTTTCGTGCCCTGACGCTGAGCATCATCAAAGTATGCCGGAACGGTGATCACCACGCCGTCCAGTTCGCCGGACAGCGCTTCGGTTGCCCGCGCGGCCAGCGCCTTCAGAATATCAGCAGAGACGCGGACCGGATTGAGTAAGCCAGCAGCAGTTTCAATCATCGGCAGACCGTTCTCACTCGCCTGGAACGTATAAGGCAAATGCGGGTAGCGCGCCTGAATATCCGCCAGCGAGCGGCCCATCATGCGTTTTACCGAACTGACGGTATTTGCCGTATCCAGCGCGGCATTGGCGCGGGCATCGTAACCGACTGAGTAGCCCTGCTGCTGATAGTGAACCACTGACGGCAACAGGTGGCGACCTTCGTGGTCGGCCAACGTTTCGGCCTGGCCGCTGCGTACGGTCGCAACCAGGGAGTTGGTGGTGCCTAAATCGATGCCTACCGCCAGACGACGCTGGTGCGGCGCAGCGCTCAGACCAGGCTCACTAATTTGTAATAAGGCCATTTTCGCTTCCGGAAATTAAAAATCGAGCAGTTTTTCTTCGAGTTGTTCTGCACTGCTTCGCAGTTTATCGAGAAAACGCAGCTTACGCACGGTATCTGCCGCCGCGTCCCACGTCTCGCTATCCAGCTGTTCTACCATCAGTTGATGGCGAACGTTATACATTTCGCTGACGCGTTGCATAAACGCATCTAAACGTTGACTGTCTTTTGCCTGTTCAATCTCGTCCAGCTCTTCACGCAGCTCAAGTTGCTCCATCAGGAACGCGGTATCGCGCACCGTGTGCTGCTCGTTGCGGATATCAAAGCCGTGTAAAGACAATAAGTATTCGGCGCGCATCAAAGGATGACGCAGCGTTTGCCAGGCCTGGTTGATAGTGGCGGACTGCGAAACCGCAGCAAGTTGTTCCGCCTGGGAACCGCTGGCGAATTTATCAGGATGATACTGACGTTGTAGATCCTGAAAACGTAGGCTCAGCGCCTGAGTATCGAGCTGATAACGGGCCGGTAAGCCAAAGAGGGTGAAGTAGTCCATAACATTCTCAGGGCATCGATTCTCTGTTGTTCGATGAGGCAAAACCAGAGAGTCAGGTAAAACAAACCCCACGCGCAGGCGACCACGGTGGGGTTATCAGTAAGCGCGTTACACGTGGAAGCTTTCGCCGCATCCACATTCGTCTTTCACGTTCGGGTTAGTGAACTTAAACCCTTCGTTCAGACCTTCTTTGACGAAATCTAACTGCGTACCGTCGAGGAATTGCAGGCTCTTACCGTCGATCACGACTTTTACGCCTTTGTCTTCAAACACGGTATCTTCAGCCGCCGGCTCGTCAACAAATTCCAGTACATAGGCCATACCTGAGCAGCCGGAGGTTCTCACGCCCAGACGCAGACCAAACCCTTTACCGCGGTTTGCCAGGAAGGTATTTACACGCGCTGCTGCACTGTCGCTTAAGGTAATCGACATAATAAAACCTCAACTCTTAATTATTTTGCTTCACGTTTGCTTTTGTAATCCGCAATCGCGGCTTTAATCGCGTCTTCAGCCAGAATAGAACAGTGAATTTTCACTGGTGGCAGTTCAAGTTCGTCTGCGATATCGGTGTTCTTAATCGCCTGTGCTTCGTCCAGCGATTTCCCTTTTACCCATTCGGTAACCAGAGAGCTGGAGGCAATAGCGGAACCGCAGCCGTAAGTCTTGAAACGCGCGTCTTCAATGATACCCTCATTGTTGACTTTGATCTGCAACTTCATCACGTCGCCACAGGCCGGTGCACCCACCATGCCGCTGCCCACGTTCTCGTCGCTGTTGTCAAAAGAGCCCACGTTACGTGGATTCTCGTAATGATCGATTACTTTTTCGCTGTAAGCCATGCTGAATTCTCCTTATTTGTACCCTAAATAATTCGAGTTGCAGGAAGGCGGCAAGGGAGCAAATCCCCAGGAGCGTACATAAGTACGTGACTGGGGTGAGCGAGCGCGGCCAACGCATCTGCAACTTGAAGTATGACGGGTATACCGATTAATGATGTGACCATTCAATACTGTTCAGATCCACGCCCTGTTTGAACATTTCCCACAGTGGAGAAAGGTCACGCAGGCGGCCGATGGAGTTGCGAACCAGATTGATGGCGTAGTCAATCTCTTCTTCGGTAGTGAAACGACCTAAAGAGAAACGAATTGAGCTATGTGCCAGCTCGTCAGTCATCCCCAGTGCGCGCAGCACGTAGGAAGGTTCCAGGCTTGCAGAGGTACATGCAGAACCGGAAGATACCGCCAGATCTTTCAGCGCCATAATCAGCGACTCGCCTTCAACAAAGTTGAAGCTGACGTTGAGAATGTTCGGTGCGCCATGCTCGAGGTCACCATTGAGGTATACCTCTTCCATGTCTTTCACGCCGTTCCACAGACGGTTACGCAGACCGCGCAGACGCGCCATCTCGGTTTCCATCTCTTCTTTGGCGATACGGTAAGCTTCACCCATACCGACAATTTGGTGAACAGGCAGCGTACCGGAGCGCATGCCGCGCTCGTGACCGCCGCCGTGCATCTGCGCTTCGATACGGATACGCGGTTTACGACGCACATACAGCGCGCCGATACCTTTCGGGCCATAGATTTTGTGGCCGGAGAAGGACATCAGGTCCACTTTCAGCTGGCTCAGGTCGATAGGCAGTTTACCTACGCTCTGGGTCGCATCAACGTGATAGATGATGCCGCGAGCACGGCACATTTCGCCGATCTTCGCAATATCCTGTACCACGCCAATTTCGTTGTTCACGTGCATGATGGACACGAGAATGGTGTCATCACGCATCGCCGCTTCAAGTTCTTGAAGGTCGATAATACCGTTACGCTGCGGGGCGAGGTAGGTGACTTCAAACCCTTCGCGCTCCAGCTGACGACAGGTGTCCAGCACGGCTTTGTGTTCGGTTTTGCTGGTGATGATGTGCTTGCCTTTTTTCTGATAAAAGTTGGCTGCACCTTTAATCGCCAGGTTATCGGATTCAGTCGCACCGGAAGTAAAGACGATTTCACGCGGGTCAGCGCCCACGAGATCGGCAATCTGGTTACGGGCGATATCTACCGCCTCTTCAGCCTGCCAGCCGAAACGGTGTGAACGAGACGCTGGGTTACCAAAGTTTCCGTCCAGGGTCAGACACTGCATCATTTTCTCGGCAACACGCGGGTCCACCGGCGTGGTTGCGGAGTAATCGAGATAGATCGGTAATTTCATTGCTCTATAAACTCCGTACATCGCTTCAATGCAAGGAATCAGGCAACCGGCTGGATGTACGACCGAGTTAACGGGATGTCTGACATCCCGGCCTGATTCTGAAATACTTTTTACGCTTCATCTTTCTGGTTGCCTTGTTGCAAGCAGAAGATAGTGCGTAATTTTTATTAGGCACGCAGTTTGACGTCGATAGCGTCTTGCGTACGGGTGCTGCGTGGAGCGTCATGCGTGTGCTGGCGACCAGACACATCGAGGACTTCCTGATTATTTACCAACTCGCCCAACGTAATGTTGTTGAGGAAACCGGTCAGGCGGTCGCTAAGATCGCGCCACAGCGCGTGGGTCAGGCACTTATCACCGCCCTGACAACCGCCTTTACCCTGGCAACGGGTCGCATCTACAGACTCGTCAACAGCGCTAATAACTTCACCTACTGCGATGCTGCCTGCATCTTTACCCAGCAGATATCCGCCGCCTGGTCCGCGTACACTGGAAACCAGACCGTTTTTACGCAAACGGGAGAACAACTGCTCCAGATACGACAGGGAAATGCCCTGACGTTCAGAAATATCAGCCAACGGTACCGGGCCCGTTTCGGAGTTGAGCGCAACGTCCAACATTGCGGTCACGGCATAACGCCCTTTTGATGTCAGTCTCATGTCTTACTTAGCCTCAAACTCGCCCCTGCCCGGGGTTTTTTATTGTAAAATGGGGGTATTGCATAGCAGGGGCAAGTCTGACATTCCCGACTAAATCAGTCAACTATTTACTTGACTAATTTAGTCAGGTATTTTGCGTTCCGTGCGGTATTCGTTTACCGGATGGCGCTTCGCTTATCCGGCGTAAAGACCGGTTACTTCCCTTTATTCTGTTGTTCAATCGACGCTAAAATCCCGCGCAGGATATTCAGTTCCTGGCTCTCTGGACGTGCGCGAGTAAACAGACGACGCAGCTTGTTCATCACCTGCCCCGGATGGCCTTCACGGATAAACCCGGTCGACAGCAGTGTCTGTTCCAGATGACCGTAAAAACGCTCTAAATCATCGACCAGTGGATACTGGGTTTCTTCATAGTCAGCTGCTTTACCGCTTTCCTGCGTTGCCAGCCAGGCCATGCGCACTTCATAAGAGATGACCTGGACCGCCATCGCCAGATTGAGCGAACTGTATTCCGGGTTCGCGGCAATAGCGACGTGATAATGGCATTTTTGCAGTTCTTCGTTAGTCAGACCAACGCGTTCACGACCAAAAACCAACGCCACCGGCGTATTTGCCGCTTCAGCAACGCTTTTTAAACCACACTCACGCGGGTCCAGCATCGGCCACGGCAACGTGCGAGAACGCGCGCTGGTTCCGACAACCAGACTACAACCCGCCAGGGCTTCATCGAGCGTGTCGACGATTTGCGCACTGCCAATCACATCGCTGGCGCCAGCCGCCAGAGCGATAGCCTGGGAGTCCGGTTTTACCAATGGATTTACCAGCCACAGATTGGTTAAACCCATCGTTTTCATTGCGCGGGCAACAGAGCCCATGTTGCCGGTGTGAGACGTTTCCACCAGCACGATTCGAATATTTTGCAGCATTGTATTTCTTCGGCTAAAGATTATTCGACCATATTATCATAAAACGAAGACATAATCCGAACTCGCTGCTATACTCTGCGCCGTTTTCCCGTTCTTTAACATCCAGTGAGAGAGACCGATGCATCCGATGCTGACCATCGCCGTGCGCGCAGCGCGCAAGGCGGGTAATGTAATTGCCAAACACTACGAAACCCCAGACTCTGTAGAAACCAGCCAGAAAGGCAGCAATGATTTCGTGACTAACGTCGATAAAGCCGCCGAAGCGATTATTATCGAAACGATCCGCAAATCTTACCCACAGCACACCATCATCACCGAAGAAAGCGGTGAACATGTTGGTGAAGATTTGGATGTTCAATGGGTTATCGATCCACTGGATGGCACCACCAACTTCGTAAAACGTCTGCCGCACTTCGCGGTATCCATCGCAGTACGCATCAAAGGCCGTACTGAAGTCGCCGTTGTTTACGATCCAATGCGTAATGAACTGTTCACCGCGACTCGCGGTCAGGGCGCACAGCTGAACGGCTACCGTCTGCGCGGCAGCACGGCTCGCGATCTGGATGGCACCATCATCGCCACCGGTTTCCCGTTCAAAGCGAAGCAACACGCCGCTTCTTATATGAAAATCCTCGGTAACATGTTCACCGAATGCGCGGACTTCCGTCGCACCGGTTCTGCTGCGCTGGATCTGGCTTACGTTGCCGCTGCACGCGTTGATGGTTATTTTGAAATTGGCCTGCGCCCGTGGGATTTTGCCGCTGGTGAACTGATTGCCCGTGAAGCTGGCGCACTGGTTTGTGACTTTACCGGTGGTCATAACTACATGGCGACTGGCAACATCGTTGCAGGTAACCCGCGCGTCGTTAAAGCCATGCTGGCGAACATGCGTGACGAACTGAGCGACGCGCTGAAGCGTTAATCTGCTGTGGTGCCGGATGCGACGCTCTCGCGTCTTATCCGGCCTACAATTCATACTATACCGCTCTAACCTAAAACGGTCTTATCCCCCACCCCACCGGCACTGCGCTCATCCACATCACTACCGCAGCAGCAATCAACACCGCGCCTCCGGCTAATGCCAGCGTTGTCCAGCCAATCTGCCGCCACAGTACCGGCGCGCTATTGCCACTGAGTTTCACCGCCAGCGAGCGGAAACTGTGCACCAGTAAAGCTAACGATGTGATCGTCAGTGACGTTCCAGCCGCCATGGCCAGCGCCGATGCCATCCCCCAGCTAAAAACGCCAACCACTTTACTAAACAGTAAGACCATGATTGCCCCCGAGCACGGGCGCATTCCCATAGATAAAACGATCATCAGCCGGGCGCGCCAGTCATCACCGCTTTGCAGCTGTTGAGGATCTGGCACATGCTGATGCCCGCAGCCACAACCCTCGTGATGCACATGATGCGGCGTGAAGGCAGTGAATTTTGGGCGGCGCAGCAGTTGGCGCAATTTCTTCAGCGCACGGACGCACAATAAAACGCCCACCCCCCCCACCAGTGCATAACTCCCTTTCTCCAGCCAGAAACTACTCATATGTAGCTGTCGTGCGGGCAACTGCAAGATGGTAAGCACCACAACCACCAGCCCGATGGCGACCAGTCCCTGTAACAACGAAGACGCCAGCGTCAGGCCAATACTCGACTTCAGCTTCGACGGATGGGTCGCGAGCCAGGTGGTAATAACAATTTTGCCGTGTCCCGGCCCCAGCGCGTGGAGTACCCCATACAGGAAACTAAACAGCAGCAGCGATCCCCCGGCCCGGGCCGGATTAGCAGCAACCGCTTTCAGCAATCCACTCATCTGTTGATTAACCTCGCGCTGCCAGACGACACTTTTCATCATCACCTGCGGCCAGGTCTGCCATAGCCACAGTACGCCGCCTGCAGCCAGCAGTAAAAACAGCGCCAGCGGCCATAGGCTAAACCAACGATGTCTGACCGTATGTGGTCGATAAATTACTGACATTGCAACGTCACCGTCTGTGCAAACTGTTTACCTAATTCCATATCCTCCGGCGGCGCATCTTCTTTATCCAGCGACTGTGCAAAACTCAGCGTTTGTTCATTCGGCGTCGGCGTATGCACGGAAATCCGGCATTGCTGGCGTAGGGGCTGCGCCAGAGAGGCATCACTGTCTTTGTCATAGCTCATATCGACGTAATAGGTCGGATCGAACGTTGAAATGCTATATTTTTGTCCGCTCAACGGCTGCGGCTCTGCCAGCGGTAGCACAAACGTCAGCACCGCCTGGTGATCCTCACGCTCCATGCCATATTCCGTCGGCCGATTTTTAAACTTTACCTTTTGTCCCGCATGCCACACTTCGGTGAAATAGTGCTGCCCAAGGACGTTGGCCATTACCTCCGCCGCCAGTTTTTTCCAGATCTCATCGCCCGGTTTGGCATTCCCCGCATCATAAAGCAAGTCAGCCGAGGTGATTTCATCCATCGTCCAGCGCATTTTCAGCGCCACAAGTTGGTTTTTTTCACTCACTATCTCAGTTTTCAGATGGATAAAACTGTGGGGATGCGCACCGACATTAAAAGACAGGATAGCCAGGATCAACGTGACAATGATGCGTTGAACGCGTTGCATGAGTTCTCCACGGTAACAATACAGGCCGCCACGATGATGACACCCTGGGCGAAAAGAGTGGTGAGCATATCATCGAACGGAAAAATGTTGAGCACCCTTTTCCGGTATCGATTCAGTTCTCAATTTCGACATTTTATTATTTTCCCGTCACCGTAAAAACGGCGATTCATGGCTTCAATTTACGTCAAATGATGCATATATGTTAATAACTGGTTTCATATTAATTATTTATTAACAGAAATAGCGCCGCAAAAAATTCAAACCCCGTCATATTTAACCAAAAATTAACTTAAAATTATCTACAAATTAACAATAGTGGGCATAGATCACATTCATCAAACTTATAATTCATTCCCTCTTCCATTCGTTGTTAACTTCACGCCGTAACATGCCCTGCCCCCTACTAAAGGTACAACTATGAAATTCAAACTCGCATTACTCAGTGCAACCCTGGTTTCTGCATGCATGTTGTCCGGCACGTCGTTTGCGGCGGAAAAATATGAAATTGCTGTGGTTGCCAAAGTCACCGGTATTCCGTGGTTTAACCGAATGGAAACCGGCGTGAATGAAGCAGCAAAAAAACTCGATGTAAATGCTTACCAGACCGGACCTTCAACGCCGGACCCGGCGCAGCAGGTAAAAGTCATTGAGGATCTGATCGCTAAAAACGTGAATGCGATCATCGTGGTTCCTAACGATGCCAAAGTCCTCGAACCCGTACTAAAAAAAGCGCGCGATAAAGGCATCGTGGTGCTGACGCACGAATCCCCGGATGAGCACATCGGCCAGTGGGATATCGAAACCATCGACAGTGAAAAATACGCGCAGGCCAACGTCGATGAACTGGCGAAAAATATGGGCGGCAAAGGCGGGTATGCTATCTATGTCGGTTCGCTGACCGTGCCGTTGCATAACGCGTGGGCGGATTATGCAATTAAGTACCAGAAAGAAAAATATCCGGAGATGTTCGAAGTCACCTCCCGTTTACCCGTCGCGGAAAGCATCGATAAGTCCTATGCCACGACGCTGGATCTGATGAAAACTTACCCGCAGATGAAAGGCATTATCGGTTTCGGCTCACTGGGTCCTATCGGTGCAGGCCAGGCCGTGCAGAAAAAACGCGCCAAAGATAAAATCGCCGTCGTCGGGATCGCCATGCCGGCACAGGCTGCGCCTTACCTGATGCGTGGAGACATCAAAAAAGCGCTGCTGTGGGATCCGAAAGACGCGGGCTACGCGCTGGTAACGGTTGCCGATCAACTGCTGCAGGGCAAAGAAGTCAACGCCGATTTGAGTATCGATGGTTTAGGGAAAGCCGATATCGACACGGAGAAGAAAGTGATCCGCTTTAACAAGATCCTCGAAGTCACCAAAGACAACGCACAATCACTCGGTTTCTAAGGCCTTAGCCAACACCAGGGAACCTTAACGCCGACCGTCTGGTCGGCGCTATCTACCAAACTAACACTCAGCGTCCGCGAGGACGCTCGCAGGGGTATTGTCCATGACAGACACCACCGCATTTATCACTCTTGAGAATATCAGCAAACAATTCCCGGGCGTGCTGGCGCTGGATAAGGTGAATTTGATGCTGAAAAAAGGCGAAGTTCACTGTCTGGCGGGTCAAAACGGTTGTGGTAAAAGCACCATTATTAAAGTGATCTCCGGGGTCTATAGCCCTGAAAAAGGCGCACAAATTTTACTCGACGGTAAATTGTTCCATCACCTGACGCCGCAACTCTCTTCCCACTATGGTATTCAGGTTATTTATCAGGATTTGTCGTTGTTTCCCAATTTTAGCGTCGCGGAAAACATCGCGGTCAACCGTTATCTGCCCGGTGGCGATATCTGGGTACGGCGTGGCGCCATGAAACAGCAGGCGCTGGCGGCCATGAAGCGCATCGGTGTGAACATCGATCCCGATAAAAAAGTTGAAAAACTCTCGATTGCCGACCGACAACTGGTTGCTATTTGCCGGGCAATCGCCGCCGATGCCCGACTGGTCATTATGGACGAGCCCACCGCCTCGCTAACCCGCCAGGAGGTTAATGGCCTGCTGCGGGTAGTTAATGAACTGAAAGCGGCCGGAATTTGCGTCGTGTTTGTCAGCCATCGTCTGGATGAGGTGATGGAAGTGGCGGACCGCATCAGCGTAATGCGCGACGGTAAACTGGTGGGCACATACCCTGCCAGCGAACTCGACAGCCACGAGCTGGCCTTCCTGATGACCGGACAACGCTTCCACTACAGCCCGCTGCCGCAAAGGCCTGCCATTGAGCAGGAACCGCTGCTGGAGCTGCGCAATCTCAGCCGTCGGGGCAAATACCAGAACATTAATCTGTCGCTGCACGGCGGCGAGATAGTTTCCATTGTGGGTCTGCTGGGAGCCGGACGTACCGAGCTCTGTCTGAGCCTGTTCGGCATGACGCATCCTGAAAGTGGTGAAATCCGCATTAACGGCCAGCCGGTTACTCTGCGCAATAACCATGACGCCATCAAACACGGGATCGGCTATGTCTCAGAAGATCGCCTGACGCAGGGGCTTATCATGGAGCAGTCGATCTATGACAACACCATCGTCACGGTATTTGACCAACTGCACACCCGCAGCGGCCTGCTCGATCATCGCAAAGCGCAAAAGCTGGTCGCCGACCTGATCCGCGAGCTGAACATTAAAGTCTCCGATCCACATCTGCCGGTCAAAACCCTTTCCGGCGGGAATGCCCAGCGTATCGCCATTGCTAAATGGGTGGCGACCAATCCGCGCATCCTGATCCTCGACTCGCCTACCGTTGGCGTGGACATCGCTAACAAAGAGGGTATTTACCAGATAGCCCGCGACCTGGCGGAGCAGGGGATGGCGGTGCTGATGATTTGCGATGAAATTCCGGAAGCGTATTACAACAGCCATCGCGTGCTGGTAATGCGCCGCGGCAAGCTGGTGGCGGAATTTAATCCTCATCAATGCCGTGAAGAGGAGATTGCTGAAGTGGTCGAGGTAATCAATGAATAAGATGCATCTGTCCCGTTTAATCGGGCAACATGAGTTCTGGCTGGGCCTGCTGGTTGTAGCCCTTGCCGTTGGGCTGAGCATCAGCACCGACGAGTTTCTGTCACTGGGGAACCTGACGGATGTGGCCACCAGCTACGCGATTCTTGGCATCCTTGCCTGCGGTCTGTTTGTAGTACTGATTTCCGGTGGGATCGACATCTCCTTCCCGGCGATGACCGCCATTGCCCAGTACGCGATGGCCAGTTGGGTGATCGGCCACGGCGGCAACTTCGCACTGGCGTTAATCATCGCGATTGCGGTAGGTCTGTTGCTTGGACTGATCAATGGCTTCCTGGTCTACTGGCTGCGCGTTCCGGCGATCATCATTACTATCGCCACGCTGAACGTTTATTACGGCCTGCTGGTTTACACCACTAAAGGCACCTGGCTGTATGGCTTCCCCGACTGGTTTATGAACGGCATTAACTGGTTCTCGTTCACCGCGGCGGATGGCTACGACTACGGTTTGACCCTGCCCCTGCTGTGCCTGGCTGCGGTGATCATCTTTACCGCCGTGCTGATGAACTATACCCGTCTTGGCCGTCAGGTTTACGCCATGGGCGGCAACCGCGACGCGGCCTCGCGCCTGGGACTGAATCTGCTGAAACTGCATTTCTACGTGTATGGCTATATGGGCATTCTGGCGGGCGTGGCCGCCGTGGTGCAGGCACAAATTACCCAGTCAGTAGCACCCAATTCGCTGCTCGGCTTTGAGTTGACGGTGCTGGCAGCGGTAGTGCTCGGGGGAACCAGTATGAGCGGTGGACGCGGTACGTTAACCGGAACCCTGCTCGGCGTGATCCTGCTGGCCTTCTTACAAAACGGCCTGACGCTGCTCAGCGTCTCCTCTTACTGGCATACCGTGTTCAGCGGCGCCATTATCCTGGTCAGCATCAGCGCCACGGCCTGGAACGAAAAACGCAAACTGGCAAGGGAGCTTTGAGATGAAAACAATCGCCAGATTTTTACCCGGTGATGCCATCATTCGCCTGCAATGCGTCATTATTGTGGTCGTCGCGCTGGTCTTCTCGGCCCTGCTCGGCAGCCGTTTTTTCAGCGTCGCTAACTTCCAGTCCATCGGTTCGCAGTTGCCGATCCTCGGCATGCTGGCCCTGGGGATGGGCATGACCATGCTGACCGGCGGCATTAACCTGTCGATAATTGCCGGGGCGAACGCCTGCTCGCTGGTGATGGCGGCGATTATCGTCACCCATCCGGATAACCCGCTGTTTCTGGTGCTGGCGCTGCTGGCAGGCGCTGCCGTCGCGGTTGCCATTGGTACCCTGAACGGCGCGCTGATCGCCTGGGTCGGGGTCTCGCCTATTCTCGCCACGCTCGGCACCATGACGCTTATCTCCGGGCTGAATATTCTGCTGTCTAACGGGACGGTCATTTCCGGCTTCCCGACGGCGATTCAATATCTTGGCAACGCAACCATTGCCGGGATTCCGGTGGCGCTGCTGCTCTTTTTCCTCGTGGCAATCCTGCTGTGGGTGCTGCTGGAGCACACCACGCTTGGGCGCAGTCTGTATCTCGTCGGTTCCAATGAGCAGGCTACCCGCTACAGCGGCGTGAATACCGTACGGGTACAAATTTCGGTGTACGTGATTTCTGCCCTGCTCGGCTGGGTCGCAGCCATTCTGATGATGGCGAAATTCAACTCGGCGAAAGCCGGATACGGCGAATCCTACCTGCTGGTCACCATCCTTGCCTCCGTCCTCGGCGGCATCAACCCGGATGGCGGTTTCGGGCGCATTATCGGCCTGGTGCTGGCACTGATCGTGCTGCAAATGCTGGAAAGCGGTCTTAACTTGCTGGGGGTCAGCAGCTATCTGACGATGGCGCTGTGGGGCGCGGTGCTGATCCTCTTTATCGCATTACAGAATCGTAAAGCCTGATTTCAGGAGAAAAAATTATGGCAAGTTACTTTATTGGTGTGGATGTCGGAACCGGTAGCGCCCGTGCTGGCGTGTTTGATCTCAACGGCAGAATGGTCGGTCAGGCCAGTCGGGCCATCGAGATTTACCGCCCGCAAGCCGATTTTGTTGAGCAGTCATCCGATAACATCTGGCAGGCGGTGTGCAACGCGGTTCGCGATGCCATCAACCAATCGGATATCAACCCGATTCAGGTGAAAGGGTTAGGCTTTGACGCGACCTGTTCTCTGGTGGTGCTGGATAAAGAAGGTAAGCCACTGACCATCAGCCCGTCCGGGCGCAGCGAACAGAATATCATTGTGTGGATGGACCACCGCGCCATTACCCAGGCCGACCGCATCAACGCCCTGCATCATCGGGTGCTGGACTACGTCGGCGGCATTATTTCTCCGGAAATGCAGACGCCAAAACTGCTGTGGCTGAAACAGCATATGCCCAATACCTGGGCCAATGCGGGTTACTACTTTGATTTGCCAGACTTCCTCACCTGGCGTGCGACCGGAGACGACACGCGATCGCTGTGCTCAACGGTCTGCAAATGGACCTATATGGGCCATGAAGACAAATGGGATGCCAGCTACTTCCGCCAGATCGGGCTGGAAGATTTACTGGAGCACGATGCTGCCAAAATTGGCCGCTACGTAAAAACCATGGGTGAACCGCTCGGTCATGGGCTGTCAGCACGCGCCGCCAGCGAAATGGGGCTGATTCCGGGGACGGCAGTCAGCGTATCGATCATCGATGCGCACGCCGGCACTCTCGGTACACTCGGCGCCTGCGGCGTTTCCGGCGAAGTGGCGGATTTCGACCGTCGTGTCGCACTGATTGGCGGTACCTCCACGGGTCATATGGCCATTTCCAAAGAGCCTCGTTTTATCAGCGGCATCTGGGGTCCCTACTACTCTGCCGTTCTGCCGGGGTATTGGCTAAATGAAGGCGGGCAGTCAGCGACCGGGGCGTTAATCGACCACGTCATTCAGTCGCATCCGTGCTATGAAACACTACTGGCGCAGGCGAAGTCCCAGGGACAAACCATTTACGAAGTACTGAACGCACTGCTGCGTAAAATGGCCGGTGAGCCAGAAGATATCGCGTTCCTGACCCGCGACATGCATATCCTGCCCTATTTCCACGGCAACCGCTCACCGCGCGCTAACCCAACGCTCACAGGGGCAATCACCGGGCTGAAGCTATCCCGCACGGCGGAAGACATGGCGTTGCAGTATCTGGCGACTATCCAGGCCATTGCCCTGGGGACACGTCATATTATCGAGACGATGAATCAAAGTGGTTACACCATCGATACCATTATGGCCAGCGGCGGCGGTACAAAGAACCCAATTTTCGTGCAGGAACATGCTAACGCCACGGGTTGCGCAATGTTGCTGCCAGAAGAGAGCGAAGCCATGCTGCTGGGTGGCGCGATGATGGGCACCATCGCGGCAGGTGTTTTTGACACCCTCCCGGAAGCGATGTCGGCGATGAGTCGTATTGGTAAGACGGTCACCCCACAAACAAACCGTATCAAGCAGTACTACGATCGCAAATACCGGGTATTCCACGAGATGTATCAGGACCACATGAAATACCGCGAGCTGATGCAGGAGGACGCATGAGTAACTCCTGGTCTCAGGCCACCAGTGTATTTCAGCTCTATAGCGATGCCCTGGCGAGTCTGGGGCAGCATCTGACTGAACCTGTCTGGCAGTCGTTGATGGCGGAGCTACGCGGTTGCCGGGGGAAAATCGTCGTCACTGGCGTCGGCACTTCCGGCATTGCCGCGCGTAAAGTGGCGCATATGCTTGCCTGCGTGGAGCGTCCGGCGATTTACCTCAATGCCACCGACGCCGCACATGGCGATCTGGGTTTTTTACGTGCCGACGACCTGGTCATCATGTTGTCACGCGGGGGCAATTCGGATGAGCTCACCCGGCTGCTACCCGGTCTGTCAGCGAGAAATGTGCCCATCCTGAGCATCACTGAAAACGCCGATTCAGCCATTGCTAAATCATCGAGACTGGTGATTTCCACCGGCGTCCAGCGCGAAGCCGATCCGCTAAACATGCTGGCGACCACCTCAATAATACTGGTACTGGCGATCTTTGACGCCGCCTGCGCCTGCCTGATGAGCGAAAGCGGCTACTCAAAGGAGACGTTGTTGTCTGTACATCCCGGCGGCGATGTGGGGTTAACGCTGAGCCGTGAGCAGTAACGCCATCCGGCGTATTGTTACGTTCACCTTATGTTTTTCACTTCTCTGAAACGATACTACCTGTGAACGTGTTAAGGGTACTATCGCCGTACCCTTAACAATCCCGCCGGGAGCCTGGGTTGCAAGGGAGGCGGCGGTGAGCCTCCCTTGCTCGTTCACGGGTATCTGCGCTTCAGAGAAATGACACCGTTCAGGTGAACGGAACCCTGAGCAGGAATCACATGTTCTCCATCATGTTTAACAGACATGCAGTACATCTCTGGCATATCTAAACAAAAGATAAAACAGTGAAAAAGCGGATTAACGCGCTGCGTTCGACTACCGCTATCTGTTCCGCACGTTAAAAATTCTGTGACGCTCCCCTGCATTCCTGGTGGAAAGCATTCCATTCTCCAAATCTATGAGCAAACCTTAGCTATTCTTATCAAACAACCTCACGGGAGATCCTACAGATGATGTCAACGCTTGCCCCACCATCTGTACTTTCCGCTCCCCAGCGCCGTTGCCAGATGCTGCTGACGCTTTTCCTGCCAGGGCAAATCACGACTGCACAAACTTTCAGCAGTCTTAATGGCGTGGATGATGCCACGGTTCAGGAAGATATTATCGGTGCCGGACTCGAAATCCAGCGCTATCACCGACTCGCCATTACCACCGCTCAGAATGGACATTATGCAATAGAAGGAACCCCGCTCAATCAGCGTCTGTGCCTGTTACAGTGGCTGCGCCGTGGCCTGCGGATTTGTCCAACATTTATTGCCCAGCAGTTTACCCCGGCGTTAAAAATGGAACTTAAGCAACGTGGTATTGCGCGAACGCTGTATGACGACACCAATCTGCATGCGCTGATCAACCTGTGTTCCCGACGCTTGCAGAAGCCGTTTGAGTGCCGTGATATCCAGTTCCTGCGGCTTTATTTACAGTACTGCCTGCTACAGCATCACGCAGGGATCACCCCGGAGTTTAATCCTCTGCAACAACGCTGGGCGCAAGCTTGTGCCGAATACCCACTCGCTGAGGAAATAGGCCGCCACTGGCAACGGCACGTTATGCAGCGTGCGCCGCTGGGGGAATCGCTGTTTATGGCGCTGCTGTTTTCGATGATCCGCATCCCCGACCCGATTCGTGATAACCACCAGCAGGATCGTCGTTTGCGCCTTGAGATTGCCCGGTTGGTGCTGCGTTTTCGTGAATATGGCAACGTCCGCTTCAGCGATGAACAGGGGCTAAATGACCAACTGTATGTACATCTGACTCAAGCGCTGAACCGCAGTCTGTTCGCCATTGGTATTGATAACACCCTGCCGGAAGAGTTCAGTCGGCTGTATCCCCGGTTAGTACGCACCACGCGTGAAGCGTTACACGGATTCGAAGACGAATACGATGTGCGTTTTTCAGAGGAAGAGGCCGGGCTGGTGGCCGTCATTTTCGGTGCCTGGCTGATGCAGGAAAAGGATTTACACGAGAAACAGATAATCCTGCTGACCGGCAATAACGAACAACGTGAGGCACATATAGAGCAACAGCTGCGGGAACTGACGCTGCTGCCGCTCAACGTAAAGCATATGCCGATGCAGGACTTTCAAAAAGAAGGTTCACCACGTGGTGTGGCGCTGATTATTACGCCGTACACCACGCCGCTACCGCTGTTTTCACCGCCGTTGATTCATGCGGACCTGGCGCTTACGCAACATCAGCAGCAGCAGATCCGCAAAATCCTCGAATCATGATGCTGTCGGTTGCGCCACCACTTTTGGTCGCAGGACAATCGCGGGAAGTGCCACCAGCGCCATCACCCAGAATACGCCACTGCCCAGGTTTTGATACAGGTAGCCGGCGAACACGGTCATGATGGCGATACTCCCCCCCATCGCCACCGCGGAATAAACCGCCTGCAAACGAATGACTTCGCTGCCCTGTCGCGTCGCGATATAGCGCATCGCCGCCAGGTGACAGACGGTAAATGTGCCGCAATGCAGGATCTGCACCACAATCAGCCACGGCAGTTCGGTACTCCAGCCCATTAATCCCCAACGCACCACGCCGCAAACGGCAGAGAGCAGCAACAGATCGCGAGCGCTAAAGCGACGGAATAGCTTGTGGCTGAGCGCAAAAATAATCACTTCCGCTACCACACCGAGCGACCATAAGTACCCTACCGCCGAGGCAGAATATCCAGCCGACTGCCAGTAGAGGGCACTAAAACCGTAATAGGCCGCATGAGCCCCTTGCAGCAAGCTTACGCAGGCGAGAAAACGCCAGCTTTGGGCTATCAACGTGCGCCAGGCCGGCCATCCTGCACTCTCCTGCTGACGGTTTTCACCCGCAGGCTGAACGCTCGGGCGGATCATCATCCCCAGCAGCATCGACGCGACCCCTAGCGACAACAGGACAAGGATCATCCGGTAATCAAACAGGCTCACCAGCTTGCCGGTCAGCGCGGAGCCGATGACAAAGGCCACAGACCCCCACAGGCGCACCCGACCATAATCCATGGTTATTTGTTTCTGCCAGGTGTTGGCCAGCGCGTCGGTCAGCGGCACCAGCGGTGAGAAAAACAGGTTAAAGCCGACCATCACCACCATCAGCCACGCGACGTTAGTGCCCGCCCAGAAGGCCAGCGCAAACACCAACGTCAACAGGGCCAGAATACGTAAAGCAGAGATCAGGCGAGAGGGATCGCTCACGCGCGGCGCAATCAGCAAACTCCCCAGAAAACGAGCAATCAGCCCCGCGCCCAGCAGCACACCAATGGTTTCCGGCGTCAGCCCCAATCCTTCGAGCCAGACGCTCCAGAAAGGCAGAAAAATACCGTAGCTAAAGAAATAGGTGAAATAACTGAGCGCCAGCCAGCGCGTGGAATGCAGAGCCATGAATCCCTCCCGTTTGGAGGCGATAGTCTGGCGACAAACGCAGGCTGGCGCAAGAGAGCATTAACAGACAAATAACATGATTTTCGCCCTATTCGATACAAATTTGCAGCGAAAAATGGCAACGTTCTCCCTGCGCTAAAACCTGCAATCCCGGCTGCCCCTGCATGTTGTGGGCATTCACCGGATGCGTTTGCGGCTCCAGGCACAGGAACTCCTCACCCGACATTCTGAACAGCATCAACCACGGAGTTTGCGCTAAAATCGTGACTTTCATCACATCCCGCTGAATAACGGCCCGCCCGCTCCAGCCAGAATATCCAACATTCAGCCAGCTATCCTCACCGTATTGCGCATGCATGAAATCCGCCGCTGAAGGAATATCGCATTGCCATTCCAGCGGCAGATGCTGTTCCCCCTCCGGCCAGTAGCCGCTGGCGGTGAACTGCGCAGTACTGCGCTTATCAAAGGCGAAAAACGGATGGAACCCGCAGCCGTAAATCATTGGCTGCTCACCGCAATGGGTGAGCGTCAACGAGGCATGCAGACTCGATGTTTCCAGTTGATAGCAAAGCTGCGCCGTATAGTCATAGCCACAGGGATGCCAACTGCGCAACTGCAGTAAACAACCGCTTTGAGTAACGGTGATAACCTGCCAGCGTTGCAGCCAGCCGTCACCGTGCAGGAAAAAGGTGTCATCTGCGCCATGTTGAGGTAAAACCACCTCTTCACCGCGCAGCATAAAACGATTTCCCGCCACCCGATTCGCGACCGGCAGCATCGGGAACAGACCACAATCACCGGGTTGTTGACCATGACCTTCGCGTAAAATGGCCTGTTGATGTTGTAACGAAACCAGACTTAATAGCGAACCGCCCTGCGAGTCTACGCACATCCGCAGATGTGCGTTTTGTAGCGTCAGCAGACCATCCATTATCGAACGCTTCGTTGCTGGGTTGATGCGCCAGCTTTTGTATGTTGCGCCGCCAGCTGTTCTTCCAGCGCTTCCAGCGTCACGCCTTTAGTTTCCGGTACATTACGCAGAACATATATGAAGCCCATCGCGCAAATCACACCGTACAACAGGAAGCTTCCCGACGCGCCCAGACTCGCATTGAGCAGCGGGAAGGTATAGGTCAGCAGGAAGCAGGCAATCCACAGCGCCAGCGTCCCCAGCGACATCGCCAACCCCCGAACGCGGTTAGGGAAAATTTCAGACAGCAGCACCCAGGTCACCGGAGCCAGCGTCAGGGCATAAATAGCTATCGCCGCCAGCACCAGAACCAAAACCGGCCAGCCCATAATGCCCAACCCGTACGCCCCGGCAATCAGTACATAAATAACGGTTAATCCTGACGCACCGAACAACATCAGTTTACGACGACCAATTTTGTCCACTAACGGCAGAGCAGCAAGGGTAAAGACCAGATTGATGATCCCTGTCGCCACGATCGATTTTAACGTACCGTTGATGTCGAATCCGGCAGAGGCGAAGATCTCCTGCGCATAGTTGAAAATAACGTTGATCCCACACCACTGCTGGAACACCGCCAGCACCATGCCAATAATCACGATCGGTTTGATCTGCGGTTGTAACAGCGTTGACCACGCGACCTTGTGATTATCTTTTTGCAGCGTATGTTCAATTTCTTTCAGCGTTTGCCCGGCATACTCCGCTGAACCAATGCGCTGCAACATGGCGCGGGCACGATCGGCTTTGCCCGCTTTCACCAGCCAGCGCGGCGATTCGGGTACAAAGAACATCAGCACCAGGAAAATTACCGCAGGCACTAATTCAGCACCAAACATCCAGCGCCAGCCTGTCTGACCGTTCCAGCTTTCAACAATTGCCTGCTGCGTAGCGCCTGTGGCAACAGGTTCGGCAATCATCAGGTTGATAAGCTGCGCCGCCAGCACGCCAATGACGATGGTGAGCTGGTTAACGGCCACAAAGCGACCACGCTTTTCAGCGGGGCTAACCTCGGCGATATACAGTGGGCTTAGCGCAGACGCCAGACCAATCCCCACGCCGCCAACGATGCGATAAACAATAAACATATCGAAGTTACTGGCGACGGCGGTTCCCCAGGCGGAAGCGCTAAAGAGGATCGCTGAGAGAATCAGCGGCATTTTTCGGCCAAACTTATCGGCGCACCAGCCGGAAATCAGCGCGCCAAAGATACAACCAACCAGCGCGGAACTCATCGCCCAGCCGGATTGCGCCGGATCGGTAATCGAGAAATATGCTTCATAGAAGGGTTTTGCCCCGCCGATCACCACCCAGTCATAACCAAACAGTAAACCTCCGCAGGCCGCAACCAGGCAGATAGTCCAGACGTAACCAATCTTTAAATGTGTCTGCGCGTTGTTCATTATGATTCCTCTTTCAGGGAAACGCAGGGTACAGTAGGTTTCGGGTGAGGTTACCCCCACCCGTTTCGGGTATTACTGGAAAAGCCTTACGTTAATGGCGTGACGCAGCAGTAATGCCTTGTCATGTGCCGGATTGAGTTGCAGGAGTTCATCAAGTTCACGCTGACAGGCGGCGCTATTTCCCAGCCCCAGATGCCCGAGCGCATTGATAAACAGGCAGTGTTGCTGGTGTTTTGCTTGTGCTGAGGTATCCAGCACCACCAGATCGGGTAGCGAGACGGCAAAGAAATCGACATCAGGAACGTTGTCATGCTGCAACTCGACCCATTGCAGGAAGCTATTGAACAACGCGTCCGCCTCTGCGTCATCGCCAAGTTTTCTCTGCGCCATACCCTGCCAGAAGAGATAGTCCACTGGCTGGTCGTTGTAATAGCGTCCGGCATCCAGTGACGTGCCGCCGCACGTCGCTCGCGCAAAATAACGTTGGGACTCCTCAAAGTAGCCTTGTTGCTGTGAACAACATCCCAGCAAATACCAGATGTCATTATCTGTCTGTCCGGGTAAGCGCCCTTCGCCAAGATTCTGCGGGTAGCGCAATGCTTCTTGCAGTAAAGAGATGGCTAATTGCTGATCACCAGAATGTATTGCCGCCAGCGCACGATGGAGTTGATTGAGCAGGTACTGCCCGGTCGCCTTGCCCTCCCCGCCTTCCCACGGATGGAACACTCGCTCGCGCAGCACAGCAGCAGCGGCATCATAGTGACCCAATCCATTCCACAGGCTGAGCAGTTCCACTGTCAGATCATCACGCAGGAAGACAATCTCTTTGCTGGCCTCCAGTCGCTGCAAACGTTGTTCTGCCGGTTGCGCCATCAGTTTATTGAGATAGTCGAGTTCAAACAGGAAACGCGCGTTTTGCGGCTCCAATGCCACAGCCTGTGATAAATAGCGTTTTGCCAGGTGAGCATCGTGCTGTTTGTTCCACGCATAAATACCAAGTAAACGGTGTACTGGGGCAAAATCCGGCTCCTGCTCAAGCGTGAACTGCCAACAGGAGACTGCCTCGGCGTAACGTCGCTTGCTGTACCAGAAACAACCGAGTAGATAGCGGGAAAACGCATCCTGTTCCAGGGTTTGCAGCATCTGTACCTCATCCAGCGTATTAGGGAACCGGACGCGATTTTGCAGACACTCGCGGGCACGAGCGATAAAGTGCTGCGGATTATCGCTTAATGAAGCCCGCCACAGCATCGGCAGCGTTTCCTGGCTGTCGAGCAGTTCCAGCACGCCACGGGCAGCATCCTTTTGCCCCAAAGAAGTCAGCCAGCCTGCCAGTTCACACGCGTTGGTCCCGCGCCGCCCGGTAATCGCAATCAGCGCTTGCGCCGTCGCTTCGTCCTGGCAGATTGCCCAGCGGGCATAATGCAGGGTATAGCTCAGCGGATAATCCACCAGCTGTTGGCGAATGTAGTCCAGCGCTTGCGTATTGCGATCAAGCTTCGCCAGCGCCAACGCTTTCAGCCCCATAGCCAGGTTATTACTGCCATTAAAACGCAGGCTCTGCTCCACCTTTTCCAATGCGCCAGCGTAGTCCTGACGCTTCATCGCCAGACGCGCTAACGACCAGAAAGCCGCATCCCGGCAGTTGCCGCTCCAGCTGGCCTTATAATAATTATCCCACGCGCTGTCATCATCGCCCTGACGTTCCTGTGCGGCGGCCAGCAGCATACTCGCCTCGCCATCACGCGAATTTTTATTGAGCTTATGCGCCCGCTCCAGCGCCTTGCCAGCACATTGTGCCGCCAGCGCCCAGTCGGCGCGGTTTAGCGCCAGCGTCCCCAGGGCTACATTATTGCGGTAGTCCAGCGGATCAACGTCCAGTGCGCGGCGATAATAATCTTCGGCATAGCGGCTGGCGTGGTTGTACTGCTCCAGATGCTGACCAATAAAATAGAGTTCATCGGTATTAGAAAGCGCTTCTGGCAGCGCTGGCGCGACGGCCGCCGATGGCAGCGGTAATTCTTGCGCGATGTGCTCTTCGTACTGCAAAAGCGTAGTGCCATCGGCGCTAGTGACGGTCATCGTCACCCGGGCATGGCCATTGTCGGACACATCGGCCAGCCAACTCTGTCCCGGCTCAAGGGTGAGAGTATTTTCATAGAACGGCTGCCCGTGCGCAGCAAGCGTAACCTGAACATTACGTAGCGGCGCAATCGCATAAACGCCCACAGAAAGCTGGCTACGCTCACGCACCAGACGAAGCGCCAACTGCGTGCTGGCGTTTTGCACCATTCCCAGTTCGCTGTAGGGCAGGAAGTTTTGTACGAAGACTTTCTCTTCGTACGGCGCAAGCCAGGTGAAATCCGGCTGATTATCGGTAAAGACCCCGGTCATCAGTTCAATATACGGACCGTTGTCATCGGTGAGATTACGATCCCAGGCAACCCCAAAGTCGCCGTATCCCCAGGTCCACTGTTTTTTCCCCGGCGAAACATGGTGATCGGCCACATGCAGCAACCCACCACGTTCGCCGTGATGCCACGCGCCAACAAAATCATAATCAGATTTTTCAGCCATATAGGAGGTAGGCACGGGTACATTCTTGTAGCGTGAGATATCCACACCGGCCGAATAGTCCACTTTGTAGTAGGTGCCGGTGGCGATGGGAAACGCTGAGACATCGCGCTTGCCATGGTCAAATACCGCCGTCACATCCGGTGGGAACACACTCTGGTGATCGTCGCCGCCCTTCACCGCCGGATTCGCCCACCATAAGAAGTGGCGCGGGGTAGCGTTACCGTTAAACACTTTCCCGGTTATCTCGATCAACGCGCGATCCGGATACAGCGTGAATCCGGTCATCACCTGTAAACCGCGCATGGGTTCAACCTCACCCATCCACACGGTGTATTCACCCTGCTCACCCTGCTGCTGCGTAAAATCCACCGGCATAAAGGTGGTCGGACGATGATGTTGCGGCCAGTTAAACTCGATACCGCCGGAGATCCACGGCCCAAGCAGACCGACCAGCGCGGGTTTCACCACTTCGTTGTAGTAGACGAAGTCGCGCTGCTGCACTTTGTCATACGCTCGATGAATACGCCCGCCTAACTCCGGCAGCAGCATGATGCGAATGAAGTCATTCTCCATCCACACCGCCTGATAGTCGCGCATTTCACGTTTGCCGGTGAGCGTATCAATCACGCCGTAAGGGTAAACCGCTCCAGAAGATCCCTGATAAACCCGCTTTTCCAGAAACATTGGGTTGGCATCTTCTTCACCTGCCGTCCACGTTGGGAGGGTGATCGTTTCCTGCCAGACTTTAACTGAACCGTACATGCCGCTCTCCACTCAATAAACCAAAGTAAAAGTTCAACTTGATGCTATTCTGCGGCAGTTAAGTGGCGTTAAAATGCGCAATGCTCACGCAATATAGTTAAGGGAGTTAAGTGAATGCAGCGTTCGGGGTTCAACAACGCCAGGGTCCGTCAGGCGAATAAACAGATCTTTTTGTCCCACCTGTGGCGGGAAAAACAGCTCAGCAAGTCACAACTGGCGCAGCTCACCAGCCTGTCGATCCCGGCGGTCAGCAATATCCTCGAAGAACTGATGGATGAAGGGAGAATCAGCCATTCGCGAGAAACCTTAAGCCAGCGCGGTTTGAGCAGCGGCAGCTATCATTTGCCAGAAAAAGGCGCCTGGACGCTGTGTATCAACGTCACCCCCACCAGCATCACCAGTCAACTGGCGGACGCGCGGCTGGTGGCTGTCGGCGACTGGCAGCATGAAGTTATCAACCCCGAATCCCCAAAAGCGCTGCTGTCAGCCCTGGCGGCACACTGGCGGGAGTATCGTCGGCAATTTCCCGAGGTGACGATTAATCTGGCGCTTGGCGTTCACGGTCAGGTTGATCCGATAACCGGTGCATCAAAAACCATGCCCCAGGCTCCGTGGAAAACCCCGGTGGAAATAAAATATCTGCTGGAGGAGAAGCTCGGCGTGCAGGTCCGGCTGGACAATGACTGCGTGATGCTGGCGCTGGCGGAAAAATGGCAAAACCCGGCGGCCAACGGTGATTTCTGCGTAATTAACGTTGATTACGGTATTGGTTCATCGTTTGTGATTAACGATAACATCTGGCGCGGCAGTCTGTACGGCAGCGGTCAGATTGGGCATACCATCATTCATCCCGATGGCGTGGCCTGTGACTGCGGTCGCTATGGCTGCCTGGAAACCGTAGCATCCTTGAGCGCATTGAAAAAGCAGGCCCGGGTGTGGATGAAATCGCAGCCGACATCCCTTTACGATCCGGAAACGCTCACCACTGACCAGCTAATTGCGGCCTGGCAGCACGGTGATGTGCGCATTCAGGCCTGGGCCGAAAATGCCGCCAGCGCCATCGGACTCAGTCTTTATAACTTTCTGAATATACTCAACATTAACCAAATATGGTTGTATGGGCGTAGCTGCGCATTTGGCGATAGCTGGCTCAATACGCTGGTGCAGCAAACTGGGTTTAACCCGTTCGATCACGGCGATAACCCGCGTGCCAGAGCCACGCAGATAAGCTTCGGTCAGCTTAATCGCGCCCAGCAACTGATGGGGATTGGCTATCTGTATGTGGAATCACAACTGAGCGAACTGTAACTATTACTCCGTCAGACTCACCGCTAAACGTTCCTGTACCGTGGCGATAAAATCGGTCAACGCCGGTTTGATTGACCCTTTTTTCCACGCCATCAGCAGTGAAATTGTCGGGATATCGCCGACAATTGGCCGGAAAACCACCTGACCGGTATTAAAATTATTCATATAACCGGGTATCAAAGTGACCCCCAGTCCCATACCGACCAGATTCATGGTCACCAGAATGTTGGTAGCTACCTGTACAATATTGGGCTGGCTTTTTTGCTGCTGGAACCAGTTTTTGACAATCATTGCTAACGCACCAGAATAAGCGGGATCGGTGCTGACAAAATTCACGCCGTGTAGTTGTTCTGCGGAGATTGCTTGCTCATTAGCTAACGGATGATTCACCGGTAAAACCACTACTAACGGCTCATGAATCAGCTCCAGATAATCCAGATCCGGACTGTACACCGGGTGGCGCATTAAGCCCACATCCAGCTCCCCACGCAGGATCTTCTCTTCCTGCTCGGTGGTGATCAGACTCACCAGTTCAATGTGTGTATCCGGTTGTTTTAAACGAAACAAAGGCAGCACCTTAGGCAGCAGATTCACCTCTGCTGAAGGAACAAAACCAATCGTAAAATGGTTATCTTCCTGTACCGTTTTACGGGCGCGAATTTTGGCGCTCTCCGCCTGTTCGAGGATAGCCAGTGCATCTTGTAAAAAGCATTCTCCCGCCGCCGTCAGCGCAACTTTTCGTTTATCCCGCACCAGCAACGGAACGCCCACGCAAGTTTCCAGATCGCGGATCTGGCTGCTTAACGACGGCTGAGAGGTATGCAGCTTTTCTGCCGCTCGGGTGAAATTCAGCGCCTGCGCCACCGCTACGAAATAGCGTAAGTGCCTCAGTTCCATGCCCTTCTCCTTGTTATCGAAAAAATGTCTCAACTGGTAGAAATTTACTATTTCACAGATTGATAACTAACCAGCAACATCCTTAGGGTACAAAAATAGAAGGTCAATACATCTTAGCTTTCAGGATTAAAAAATATGACCACACCCTCAAATTTAGACATCTACCAACTGATCGACACGCAAAACGGTCGCGTAACCCCACGAATTTATACCGACCCTGAAATTTACCAACTGGAACTGGAACGCATCTTCGGACGCTGCTGGTTATTTCTCGCCCACGAAAGCCAAATCCCCAAACCCGGTGATTTTTTTAACACCTACATGGGCGAGGATGCGGTCGTGGTGGTGCGTCAGAAAGACGGCAGCATCAAAGCCTTTCTCAACCAATGCCGTCACCGCGCAATGCGGGTCAGCTACGCCGACTGCGGCAACACCCGCGCCTTTACCTGCCCCTATCACGGTTGGTCATACGGTATTAACGGCGAGCTCATCGATGTCCCACTGGAGCCGCGCGCTTACCCACAAGGGTTGTGCAAATCTCACTGGGGCCTGAACGAAGTTCCTGGCGTCGAGAGCTACAAGGGACTGATTTTCGGTAACTGGGATACCTCCGCGCCTGCGCTGCGCGATTATCTCGGCGACATCGCCTGGTATCTGGACGGCGTGCTCGATCGCCGCGAAGGCGGCACAGAAATCGTCGGTGGTGTACAAAAATGGACTATCGACTGTAACTGGAAATTCCCCGCCGAACAGTTTGCCAGCGACCAGTATCACGCGCTGTTCAGCCATGCTTCTGCCGTTCAGGTACTGGGCGCGAAAGATGACGGCAGTGATAAACGCCTGGGGGACGGACAAACCGCCCGTCCGGTGTGGGAAACTGCCAAAGATGCGCTGCAATTCGGTCAGGACGGGCACGGCAGCGGATTTTTCTTTACTGAAAATCCGGATGCCAACGTCTGGGTCGACGGTGAAGTCTCCAGCTACTACCGCGATACCTACGCGGAAGCCGAGCAGCGTCTGGGTAAGGTTCGCGCCCTGCGTCTGGCCGGTCACAACAACATTTTCCCAACGCTTTCCTGGCTCAACGGTACTGCCACCTTAAGGGTCTGGCATCCACGCGGGCCGGATCAGGTTGAAGTGTGGGCGTTCTGTATTACCGATAAGGCAGCGTCAGATGACGTCAAAGCGGCATTTGAAAACAGCGCTACCCGTGCCTTCGGCCCGGCGGGGTTCCTTGAGCAGGATGACTCAGAAAACTGGTGTGAAATTCAAAAACTGCTGAAAGGCCACCGGGCGCGCAATAGCAAACTGTGTCTGGAGATGGGATTGGGCCAGGAAAAACGCCGTGAAGACGGTATTCCGGGGATCACCAACTACATCTTCTCAGAAACCGCCGCACGCGGCATGTACCAGCGTTGGGCCGATCTGCTTAGTAGCGAAAGCTGGCAGGAAGTGCATGAGAAAACCGCCGCTTACCAGCAGGAGGTGATGAAATGAGTACCTTAGTCTCCCTGGAGCTTCATCATCGCATTGCGCAGTTTCTCTACCATGAAGCCAGCCTGCTGGATGACTGGAAGTTTCGCGACTGGCTGGCACAACTGGACGACGGCATTCGCTACACCATGCGTACCACAGTCAATGCCCAAACCCGCGATCGTCGCAAAGGCGTGCAGCCGCCGACCACCTGGATTTTCAATGACAACAAAGATCAGCTCGAACGCCGTATAGCACGGCTGGAAACCGGCATGGCCTGGGCGGAAGAGCCGCCATCACGCACTCGTCATCTGATCAGCAACCTGCAGGTCAGCGAAACGGACCAACCCGACGTGTTTGCAGTGCGCCTTAACTACCTGCTGTACCGCGCACAAAAAGAGCGAGATGAAACCTTTTACGTTGGCATGCGCGTAGACAAAGTCCGTCGTCTGCCGGGTGATGAGTGGCGTTTACTGGAGCGTGAGATCGTGCTGGATCAGGCGGTGATCACCTCCCATAACCTGAGTGTACTGTTCTGATGAGCCGTGTTTATGCCTGCCCCGTAGGGGATTTGCCGGAGGGTGAAGCTCTCCGGCTCGACACATCGCCCGTCATCGCGCTGTTTAACGTCGGCGGCGAGTTTTATGCCATTAACGATCGCTGCAGCCATGGCAATGCCTCGATGTCGGAAGGTTATCTGGAAGACGATGCCACCGTGGAATGCCCGCTGCATGCGGCCAGTTTTTGTCTGAAAACCGGTAAAGCGCTATGCCTGCCCGCCACCGATCCGCTGACTACCTATGCCGTGTATGTGGAAGGTAGCGATGTGTTTGTTGATATTCCCGGAGGGGCCTGATGAGCGATTTACGCGACAACATCATCTTTATCACTGGCGGTGGCTCTGGCCTCGGTCTGGCACTGGTCGAACGCTTTATCGAAGAAGGTGCAAAAGTTGCCACGCTGGAACTGTCGACAGCCAAGGTCGCCAGCTTGCGCCAGCGCTTTGGCGAACACGTGCTGGCGTTAGAAGGGAATGTCACCTGTTATGCCGACTATCAGCGGGCGGTGGATCAGATCCTCACGACGTTCGGCAAGCTGGACTGCTTTATCGGTAATGCCGGGATTTGGGATCATAATGCTTCGCTGATCAGTACCTCCGCCGAGGCGCTGGAAAGCGGCTTTCATGAGCTGTTCAACGTTAACGTGCTGGGCTATCTGCTGGGCGCGAAAGCCTGTGCCGCTGCGCTTATTGCCAGCGAAGGCAGTATCATTTTTACCCTTTCCAATGCCGCATGGTATCCCGGCGGCGGCGGCCCGTTGTATACCGCAAGCAAGCACGCCGCAACCGGACTCATTCGTCAGTTAGCCTACGAGTTAGCACCGAAAGTTCGTGTCAACGGCGTAGGGCCGTGCGGTATGGCAACTGACCTGCGAGGCCCGCAGGCGTTGGGTCAGAACGATACATCAATTATGCAATCACTGACGCCGGAAAAAATCGCCGCTATCCTGCCGCTGCAGTTTTTCCCTGATCCAGCAGATTTTACCGGTCCATACGTGATGCTGGCATCAAAGCGCAACAACCGTACGTTGAGCGGCGTGATGATCAATGCCGATGCGGGTCTGGGTATTCGCGGTATTCGCCACGTTGCCGCCGGGCTGGATCTCTGAGGAGGCGTTATGCACAACAAAATTATTGCTATCGTCGGCGGTGGACAGGCCGCAGCGATGGCGGCGGTAGCACTGCGCCAGCAAGGGTTTGACGGCGAGATACATCTGTTCTCCAATGAGCCGCATCTGCCGTACGAACGCCCTCCATTGTCCAAAGCGATGCTGCTGGACGACGCCCCGCAGCTGCAGCCGGTGCTAAACGCGACCTGGTGGCAGGAAAATACTGTTCATCTGCATCTGAACGTGACTATCCAGACGCTCGGTCGCCAGACACATCAGCTAGAGCTGGCTGACGGCCAGGGTTATCCGTGGGATCAGCTACTGATTGCCACGGGAGCGGCTGCCCGCCCTCTTCCACTGCTGGATAAACTGGGCGATCGCTGCTTTACCCTGCGCCACGCGAACGACGCGGCTCGTCTGCGAGACGCTTTACTCCCCGGTAAATCGATTGTGATTGTCGGGGCGGGCACCATTGGCCTGGAACTGGCGGCCAGCGCGACCCAGCGCGGCTGCCGGGTAACGGTAGTGGAGCAGGCGCCAACGGTGATGGGGCGCAATGCGCCTGCCCCGGTGCGTGACTATCTGCTAGCACGCCACCAACAGGCGGGTGTGCAGATACGGCTCAACAGCACCATCGAGCACGTCGAAAGCGGAGAGTTACTTACCCTGACGCTGCAAAATGGTGAAACCGTCACTGCCGATGAGGTGATCTACGGCATTGGCATCGTGGCGAATGACGCACTGGCCCGCGATGCAGGCCTGGAGACGGCGAACGGCATTATCGTTGATACCGCTTGTACCACCTCCGATCCGGCGATTTTTGCTGCCGGCGACGTGGCGCTGACGCATCAGCCCGACGGTTCGTTGGCGCGTGTCGAAAGCTGGGAAAATGCCAATATCCAGGCACAAATTGCCGCTGCAGCAATGCTCAATTTACCGTTGCCGGAGAAGACACCAGGCTGGTTCTGGACTGACCAATACCAAGATAATCTGCAGTTTATTGGTGATATGCACGGAGATAGCTGGCTTGTACGCGGCGATGCTGATGCGCAGAAAGCGATATGGTTTAACCTGCAGGATGGCGTGATAGTCGGCGCCGTAACGTTGAATCAGGGCCGAGAAATACGTTTATTGCGGAAATGGATTCAGGCAAAGAAAAAGCCGCCAGTGGCGGCTTTAGTCGACGAAGCAATCTTGCTTAAATCGATATAACGACCGGAGGATACTGCGTTTATCCGGCCTACAAGTTATTCGTATGTAGGCCGGATAAGGTGATTACACCGCCATCCGGCAATCCGTATTGCTTACGCGTAAACCGGGAAACGTGCGCAGATATCCAGTACTTTACCTTTGACGCGCTCAATAACAGCTTCGTCATTGATGTTGTCCAGAACGTCACACATCCAGCCAGCCAGCTCTTTCACTTCCGCTTCTTTAAAGCCACGGCGAGTCACTGCCGGAGAACCGATACGGATACCGGAAGTCACAAACGGGCTCTTCGGATCGTTCGGCACGCTGTTTTTGTTCACGGTGATGTTAGCGCGGCCCAGCGCGGCGTCAGCTTCTTTACCGGTCAGGTTTTTATCCACCAGATCCAGCAGGAACAGGTGGTTTTCAGTACCGCCAGAAACCACTTTGTAACCACGGTTCAGGAACACTTCCACCATCGCTTTGGCGTTTTTAGCAACCTGCTGCTGGTAAACTTTGAACTCTGGCTCCATCGCTTCTTTCAGCGCTACCGCTTTTGCCGCGATCACGTGCATCAGCGGGCCGCCCTGCGCGCTTGGGAACACCGCGGAGTTCAGTTTTTTGTACAGCTCTTCGTCACCGCCTTTCGCCAGGATCAGGCCGCCACGTGGACCCGCCAGGGTTTTGTGGGTAGTGGTGGTCACAACGTGTGCGTGTGGAACCGGGTTCGGATAAACGCCTGCGGCAATCAGACCCGCAACGTGCGCCATGTCAACGAACAGGTATGCGCCGATGCTGTCAGCGATTTCGCGCATTTTTGCCCAGTCAACCACACCGGAATAAGCAGAGAAGCCACCGATAATCATCTTCGGTTTGTGCTCTTTGGCCTGCTTAGCCATGTCTTCGTAGTCAATTTTACCGGACTCATCAATACCGTAAGGGATGATGTTGTACAGTTTGCCGGAGAAGTTTACCGGGGAGCCGTGAGTCAGGTGGCCGCCTTGCGCCAGGTTCATACCCAGAACGGTATCACCCGGTTGCAGCAGAGCGGTATAAACAGCGAAGTTAGCCTGAGAACCTGAGTGCGGTTGGACGTTAGCGTAATCAGCACCAAACAGCTCTTTCGCGCGGTCGATCGCCAGTTGCTCAACGATATCAACGTATTCGCAACCGCCGTAGTAGCGCTTGCCCGGATAACCTTCAGCGTATTTGTTGGTCAGCTGAGAACCCTGTGCCTGCATAACGCGCGGGCTGGTGTAGTTTTCGGAGGCGATCAGTTCGATGTGCTCTTCCTGACGTACTTTTTCCTGCTCCATAGCCTGCCACAGTTCGGCATCATAATCGGCAATGTTCATTTCACGCTTTAACATCCGCATCTCCTGACTCAGCTAACAATAGAATTTCGGCCTAAAAAGGTTGTCCCTAGGACTTCGGCCAACAGTATAACCGAATCATTCTTCGATAACAGGTCTTGACAAAGGATTTTACGCAAACGATTACCTTCACGGCACGCAAGGCTTTGCAGAACAAAGCTCTGCTGAATTTCAACGGATTTCTTTTCAGGTTTGTGATGCAGATTTTTCACGATGTAACCTTTACAACGCAAAGTTACAAAGAACCATTTACAATGCAGGGGTATTTTTTATAAGATGTATTTGACATACATCATTAAAGTCTCAGATAAAGGAAGACCGTATGCTTGACGCACAAACCATCGCTACAGTGAAAGCCACCATTCCCCTGCTGGTTGAAACAGGCCCGAAGCTGACCGCTCATTTCTACGATCGCATGTTTACGCATAACCCAGAGCTGAAAGAAATTTTCAACATGAGTAACCAGCGTAATGGCGATCAGCGTGAAGCGCTGTTTAACGCTATTGCCGCGTATGCCAGCAATATCGAAAACCTGCCAGCGCTGTTGCCAGCCGTTGAGAAAATCGCGCAGAAGCATACCAGCTTCCAGATTAAGCCCGAGCAGTACAACATCGTGGGTGGCCATCTGCTGGCGACGCTGGATGAGATGTTCAGCCCAGGCCAGGAAGTGCTGGATGCGTGGGGCAAAGCGTATGGGGTGCTGGCTAACGTCTTCATCAACCGTGAGGCGCAAATCTACAGCGAAAATGCCAGCAAAAATGGCGGCTGGGAAGGTACCCGTCCTTTCCGCATCGTGGCCAAAACCCCGCGTAGCGCGTTAATCACCAGCTTTGAGTTTGAACCGGTCGACGGCGGTGCGGTCGCGGAATACCACCCGGGGCAGTATCTGGGCGTCTGGCTGAAGCCAGAAGGCTTCCCACATCAGGAGATTCGTCAGTACTCATTGACCCGCAAACCGGATGGTAAGGGCTACCGTATTGCGGTTAAGCGTGAAGACGGTGGTCAGGTTTCAACCTGGCTGCACAACCATGCGAATGTTGGCGATGTTGTTCACCTGGCCGCACCTGCGGGCGATTTCTTTATGGACGTCGCGACCGACACCCCGGTATCTCTGATCTCCGCGGGCGTGGGACAAACCCCAATGCTGGCGATGCTGGATACGCTGGCAAAAGCGAAGCATACGGCGCAAGTTAACTGGTTACACGCGGCAGAAAATGGTGACGTGCATGCCTTCGCTGATGAAGTAAATGAACTCGGCAAAACACTGCCACGCTTTAGCGCACACACCTGGTATCGTGAGCCAACCGAAGCCGATCGCGCGAAAGGTGCGTTTGATAGCGTTGGTCTGATGGATCTGAACAAACTGGAAGGCGCGATCAGCGACCCGGCGATGCAGTTTTACCTGTGCGGCCCGGTTGGCTTTATGCAGTTCGCTGCGAAGCAACTGGTCGGTCTGGGCGTGAAAAACGAAAACATTCATTACGAATGCTTCGGCCCACATAAAGTGTTGTAATGTATTGCGCGAGTAGGCCGGATAAGGCGTTTACGCCGCCATCCGGCAATCACTCTGCCTGATGCGCTACGCTTATCAGGCCTTCAAATTAACGGCGCGGCTTAGATTGCCGCGTCGTCTTCTTCGCCAGTACGGATACGAATAACACGCGCCACATCGAAGACAAAAATCTTACCGTCGCCGATTTTGCCGGTCTGGGCAGTACGAATAATCGTGTCGACACAGGTATCGACAATATCGTCGGTAACCACGATTTCAATTTTTACCTTCGGCAGAAAATCCACCATATATTCCGCGCCACGGTACAGCTCGGTGTGGCCTTTCTGACGGCCAAAGCCTTTCACTTCCGTTACCGTCATCCCGGTGATACCGACTTCTGCCAGCGCTTCGCGGACATCGTCCAGCTTGAAGGGTTTAATAATCGCATCAATCTTTTTCATGCTATTCCTTGAAAAGGTCGCCTGTCTTTTGATCAAATAAAGCTAACATAATCCGCAGATTTATTCTTTGAAATCGTTTGCATCAAGTTCATGACGAGAGAGCAACTTGTAGAATTCTGTGCGATTTCGTCCCGCCATTCGTGCAGCATGGGTAACATTACCTTTGGTAATTTGCAGCAGCTTACGCAAGTAGTTGAGCTCAAACTGATTACGCGCTTCAACAAAGGTTGGCAGCGCCGTATTTTCACCTTCCAGCGCCTGCTCCACCAGCGCGTCACTGATCACCGGCGAAGAGGTTAACGCCACGCACTGTTCAATCACGTTGACCAACTGACGCACGTTGCCCGGCCAGCTGGCGGTCATTAAACGTTTCATCGCATCAGTCGAAAACGCGCGGACAAACGGTTTGTGCCGTTCGGCTGACTGACGCAGCAGATGGTTTGCCAGCAGTGGTATATCTTCTGTACGCTCGGCCAGCGCCGGGATCTTCAGACTCACCACGTTAAGACGGTAATAGAGATCCTCACGAAATTCGCCCCGCGCCATGGCTTTAGGCAGGTCGCGGTGCGTTGCAGAAACAATCCGCACATCAATGTCGATATCGCGATTGCTTCCGAGCGGACGAACTTTACGCTCCTGCAATACGCGCAGTAATTTAACCTGCAGCGGCGCGGGCATGTCGCCTATTTCGTCGAGAAATAACGTTCCGCCTTCTGCTGCCTGAAACAAGCCTTCACGATTACTCACCGCTCCGGTAAAGGCACCGCGCGCATGACCAAAAAGCTCTGATTCCAGCAGTTGTTCCGGCAGCGCCCCGCAGTTTATGGCGATAAAAGGCTTGTGGCTGCGCGGGCTGGCGTTGTGAATCGCCTGGGCAAACACCTCTTTCCCGGTGCCGCTTTGGCCGTTAATCAGTACGCTAACGTCAGATTGCGCCACCATCCGCGCCTGTTCTAACAAACGCAGCATTAACGGGCTACGGGTAACAATTGATTCACGCCAGCTGTCATCAGTAGCAGGCGCGGACTGTTCCAGCGCACCGTCAATCGCTTTGTATAACGCGTCTTTATCGACCGGCTTGGTGAGAAAGCTGAAAACGCCCTGCTGCGTTGCCGCGACAGCATCGGGAATAGAACCGTGCGCAGTCAGGATAATGACCGGCATCCCCGGCTGCACTTTCTGGATTTCAGTAAACAGCTGCATGCCGTCCATTTCATCCATGCGCAGGTCGCTAATGACCAGATCCACTTTTTCACGATTCAGTACCCGTAATCCTTCCTGCCCGCTTTCTGCGGTTACGACGCTGTAACCTTCACTGGTCAGCCGCATACCGAGCAATTTCAACAGCCCCGGATCATCATCGACGAGCAGCAGATGCGCGGGCTTGTGGCTTATCATGGCGTGACCTCCCCATCATCAGGCGTCGTGAGCTTATCAGTACCGTGCAACGCATCGGGATTGTAGCTGCCGGCAGGTTTACGGGTGGACAGTTGTCGCTCAATATCGGTCAGGTTTTCCAGCTTACGGGTGGTGAGATCGAGCTGGCTCTGCAAATGCTGTTGCTGTTGGCGCAGCGCGTCAAGATCGCTGTCGGATGACTGTTGAAGTTTACTGTAGCGCATACGTTCTTCGGCAAGCTGTAACTGCAGCGTTTGACTACTGCGCCAGACCTGATAAAGCGGACGGACCTGGGCCGGAATTTGCGGGCTTAGCGCATCCAGACGGGCCATTATTTCACGCCTTTCAGGCGGTGTAATGTGGGCGCCATCAAGCAGTATCCCGCGCTTAAAAGCGCCCTGCCAGGTATCCGTGAGTTGGCTACTGGCTTCACTGCGTGCCTGAACAGGCATCAGGCGCTCGGCACAATCCATGGTCCGCAGCCAGTAGAGCGGGTTGGAATCTGTGGACTGGCCCGACAGCGACCAGATATCCGTACATTCGGTGGCAAGGTAATCAGCGAGTTGATGCGGCGGGATTTTCTCCTGCGAAGGATCGCCGATAATGTGATTCACCGCGTTGGGAACGCAGCCGACCAGCGCCAGGCATGGCAGACTTGCGAGTAAGACGCGGCGAATAAAATCTCGTTTAAGCATTCGGGCAACAACGTGTGGCATACTCACCAGACTTAGGTTCATTTTAGTGGTTTTTCGATGCAGATAGCGGCAGTTCTATGCGGAAACAAACGCTTTGCGCATGCTCATCAACCAGATACAGTTTTCCCCGCATACGGCGGATACAGTCTCTGGCGATACTCAGTCCCAACCCGCTTCCTTTGACTGCCCCTTTTCGCTGATGGCTGCCCTGGAAAAAAGGTTCGAAGATCATCGCCTGTTCTGCTTCTGGAATCGGTGTGCCGGTATTTATGACATCAATGTATACCGTCGAGCCATGCAAACTGCTGCGGACCCAAATGTTACCGGATTCAGCGCCATAGTGCACCGCATTGGAATAAAGATTGTCCAGCACGCTCATTAACAGCATGGGTTCGGCCAGACAAGCGTTCGCCGCCAGTGCAACATCAGTATGTATCATTTTGGCGCGAGCGGGCAGGCTATGTGCTGAAACAACACTTTCCACCAACGGCGCGATTTCTACGCGCTCAAGTTCTACTTCGTCATCCGCCAGCTTGCGGTTGTAATCAAGCAATTGCTCAATCAGCTTTTGCAGGTTACGGCTGCTGTCATCGAGAATTCCGACCACCTCTTTTTGCTCGGGAGTAAGCGGTCCAACCACCTGATCGGCCAGCAACTCCGTGCCTTCACGCATGCTGGCCAGCGGCGTTTTCAGCTCATGGGAGAGATGACGTAAAAACTGATGTCGCTGTGACTCAAGCCAGGAAAGGCGCTCACTCAACCAGATTATGCGCTGGCCAACGGAACGCAGCTCCCGGGGACCGGTAAATAATACGCTATCGCCCAGTGAGCGACCTTCTCCCAAACGGTTAATCATCCGTTCAATACCCTTCACCGGGCCGATAATCATACGGGTAAACAGCAGTACCATCGCCAGACTCACGAGAAATAGCACCAGCGCCTGCCAGCCGAAGAACTGACCACGTTCGGCAATTTCTTGTTGTAGCTGCTGACCACGCGAGAAGACCACGGTACGTGTAGCCTGCACCATGTCGGTATTCGCATTAGCGAACGATTCCAGACGGGCTGCCGCCTGGCTGTCAGGACCGCTGTTATTGCACTGCAGTTGGGCGAGATCGTTGAGATCCTGCCGTAACGCCTGGTAGAGCTTGTTGTCCGGTAACACGCCCGCATGCGCGTCCAGCATGTCGCTATAACGTTTACGCTGGCTCTGGTAAACCTTTGCCAGCGTCGGATCATCCAGCACACAATACTGTCGATAGCTACGCTCCATCTCCAGCGCGGCGTTGGTCATTGCCTCGCTGCGCCGGGCATCAATGAGCGTGGTTCTGTTCGTCAGCGCCGCCTGAGCGCTCAGGGCGTTCAGGCTCTGCCACGCTTGCCAGGCCAGTACGAGCAAAGGGAGCAGGATCAGCAAAAATGCCAGTGTCACCAGCTGACGTAAGGATCGAGGGAAAACAGACCAGCGCTTCAAGGCGTTACTCTCAATGGACGGGAATAAGACGATGCTAACCGAGGGGAACGTCAGATACAACAAAGCCGGGATTAACCCGGCTTTGCTATGGAATAAGGCGGTGCCTAACTCGACGTTTCGCCCGAAGGTTGATATGAGCTTCGCTAATATCAGATGTTGGACGGCAGGCACCTTGTTGTGCGTCATTCGAAGTTTATGTAGCACGTCCCGAAGGGGCTGACATAAGAAGGTGAATGAGCCACTGGTTAATATTATGCAGCATCTGTGCCAATATTCAAAACACTTTATTAACACAATGATAAATATAAGAAATATGAATAATTGTGTAAAAATAAGGATTGCGTGTTTTTTGTTCTCTCTGTCGCTAATCAGCAACACTCACAGCACTTAAAAATAAAATCATTATAAATCAAATTATTAAGTGTCTCTTTTTGGCGACAAGTCAACCCTGCCAATGTCGGGATTTCCCGACACTTTAATTTTGCGGCATAAGCGCTGAGTTTATTGCCGGATGGCGGCGTGAATGCCTTATCCAGCCTACAAGCGCCCTTCCCCGTAGGCCGGATAAGCGCAGTACCATCAGTCGCTCTGTATCTGGCGACAAAAAAGCCCCTCGAGAGGGGCTTCATGATGTTCGACCAGATTAACCGAGCTGTTTACGCGCATTACGGAAGATGCGCATCCACGGGCTATCCTCGCCCCAGTTTTCCGGGTGCCAGGAGTTGCTCACGGTACGGAACACACGTTCAGGGTGTGGCATCATAATGGTTACACGGCCATTTTCGGTGGTAACCGCAGTGATACCATTTGGAGAACCGTTCGGGTTAGCCGGATAGGTTTCGGTCACCTTACCGAAGTTATCAACGTAGCGCAGCGCCACCAGCCCTTTGCTCTCCAGCCCTGCCAAATGCGCATCGTCACGCACTTCTACGCGACCTTCACCGTGAGAAACCGCGATTGGCATCTGTGACCCCACCATACCCTGCAGCAGCAGAGACGGGCTTTGTGTCACTTCGACCAGGCTGAAACGCGCTTCAAAGCGATCGGAGTGGTTACGCACAAAGCGTGGCCACAGGTCGCTTCCTGGGATCAGCTCGCGCAGGTTAGACATCATCTGACAACCGTTACACACGCCGAGTGCCAGCGTTTGCGGGCGATGGAAGAAGGTTTCGAACTCATCACGTACCCGATTGTTGAACAGAATCGACTTCGCCCAACCTTCGCCTGCGCCAAGCACATCACCGTAAGAGAAGCCACCACAGGCCACCAGCGTCTGGAAGTTACCCAGACCAATACGACCGCCCAGCAGATCGCTCATATGCACGTCGATAGCGTCAAAACCCGCACGGTGGAAAGCCGCCGCCATTTCTACGTGGGAGTTAACGCCCTGTTCGCGCAGCACGGCTACTTTTGGACGTGCACCGGTAGCGATATACGGAGCCGCAATATCTTCGTTGATGTCAAACGACAGTTTAACGTTGAGGCCAGGATCGGCATCGTTGGTTTTAGCGTTGTGTTCCTGATCGGCACATTCCGGGTTATCACGCAGACGCTGCATCTGCCAGGTTGTTTCCGCCCACCACATACGCAGGGTAGTACGGCTTTCGCTAAACACCGGCTGGCCTTGGGCGGTCAGGGTGAAACGATCGCCGGCTACCGCCTGGCCGAGGTAATGCACGCAATCAGCCAGACCGTTCGCCGCCAGAATCGCTTCTACCGCATCACGGTCAGCGGCGCGAACCTGAATGACAGCCCCCAGCTCTTCATTAAACAGCGCCGCCAGATAATCATCGCCCAGAGTACCAATATCTGCTTCAACGCCGCAGTGACCGGTAAAGGCCATTTCTGCCAGCGTAACCAGCAGACCGCCGTCGGAGCGGTCATGGTAAGCCAGCAGCTTACGTTGTGCGACCAACGCCTGAATGGCGTCGTAGAAGCCTTTCAACTGCGCTACATCGCGCACATCGGCAGATTTATCGCCCAGTTGACGGTATACCTGTGCCAGCGATGTCGCGCCCAGCGCATTGTGGCCAAGGCCAAGATCAATCAGCAGCAGCGCATTGTCTTCAGTAGACAGTTGCGGCGTGATTGTATGACGCACGTCTTCCACGCGAGCAAAGGCGGTGATCACCAGTGACAGCGGGGAGGTCATTTCACGCTGCTCGTTACCTTCCTGCCAGCGGGTTTTCATCGACATGGAGTCTTTACCCACCGGAATAGTCAGGCCAAGCGCCGGACATAACTCTTCCCCGACGGCTTTTACCGCTTCGTACAGCCCGGCATCTTCACCGGGATGGCCCGCAGCCGCCATCCAGTTTGCTGACAGCTTAATGCGTTTGATGTCGCCAATCTGCGTGGCAGCAATATTGGTCAGCGCTTCACCGACGGCCAGACGCGCAGAGGCGGAAAAGTCCAGCAGCGCGACAGGGGCGCGTTCACCGATGGACATCGCTTCACCATAGTAGCTATCCAGACTGGCGGTAGTGACCGCACAGTTCGCTACCGGGATCTGCCACGGGCCAACCATCTGGTCACGCGCCACCATCCCGGTGACAGTACGGTCGCCGATGGTCACGAGGAAGGTTTTCTCTGCCACGGCCGGCAGGTGCAGCACGCGGTTTACCGCATCAGCAATCGAAATATGCTCACGTGCAAGCTGCTCGCCTTTGGCTTTCAGCGTTTGTACGTCGCGGGTCATTTTCGGCGTTTTACCCAGCAGAACGTCCAGCGGCATGTCAATCGGCTGGTTGTCGAAGTGGCTATCGCTCAGAGTCAGGTGCTGTTCTTCGGTAGCTTCACCAATCACCGCATAGGGCGCGCGCTCGCGCTTACACAGTTCGTCAAACAGCGGCAATTGATCGGCAGCAACCGCCAGCACGTAGCGTTCCTGGGATTCGTTACACCAGATTTCCAGCGGGCTCATACCCGGTTCATCACTCAGGATATCGCGCAACTGGAATTTGCCGCCGCGTCCGCCGTCGCTGACCAGCTCCGGCATAGCGTTTGACAGGCCACCCGCGCCCACGTCGTGGATGAACAGGATCGGGTTAGCGTCCCCCATCTGCCAGCAACGGTCGATAACTTCCTGGCAGCGACGCTCCATTTCCGGGTTGTCGCGCTGTACGGAAGCGAAATCAAGATCGGCATCAGACTGACCGGAAGCCATAGATGATGCAGCCCCACCGCCCAGGCCGATGTTCATCGCCGGACCGCCGAGGACGATCAGCTTAGCACCCACCACGATCTCGCCTTTCTGCACGTGATCTTCACGGATATTGCCGATCCCACCTGCCAGCATGATCGGCTTGTGATAGCCGCGCAGCTCTTCACCGTTATGGCTGTTCACTTTCTCTTCATAGGTGCGGAAGTAGCCCGTCAACGCAGGGCGACCAAATTCGTTGTTAAACGCAGCACCACCCAGCGGGCCTTCGGTCATGATATCCAGTGCGGTGACAATACGGTCCGGCTTGCCAAAATCTTCTTCCCACGGCTGTTCAAAGCCCGGGATACGCAGGTTAGAGACAGAGAAACCCACCAGGCCGGCTTTCGGTTTCGCACCGCGCCCGGTTGCGCCTTCATCACGAATTTCACCGCCAGAACCCGTTGCGGCGCCCGGCCACGGCGAGATCGCCGTCGGGTGGTTATGGGTTTCAACCTTCATCAGGATATGTGCAGGTTCCTGATGGAAATCGTAGCGACCGGTCTGGTGGTCAGCAAAGTAGCGACCCACTTCAGAGCCTTCCATCACTGCTGCGTTATCTTTATAGGCAGACAGGACGTGATCCGGCGTGGTTTCAAAGGTGTTTTTGATCATTTTGAACAGCGATTTCGGCTGCTGCTTACCGTCGATCACCCAGTCGGCATTAAAAATCTTATGGCGGCAGTGCTCGGAGTTGGCCTGTGCAAACATGTACAGTTCGATATCGTTCGGGTTGCGTCCCAGTTTGGTGAACGCATCTTGCAGATAGTCGATTTCATCCTCTGCCAGCGCCAGCCCCAGACGCAGGTTAGCGTCAATTAACGCCTGGCGTCCTTCACCCAGCAGGTCAACGCTGGAAACCGGCGCAGGCTGGTGATGAACAAACAGTTTTTCAGCATCGCTCAGCGCAGAGAAAACCGTTTCCATCATGCGGTCATGCAGAATATCAGCAACCGTCTGCCACTGCTCAGCAGTCAGCGTGGAGGCCTCAACATACCAGGCAATGCCACGTTCCAGGCGGCTAATCTGTTGCAGGCCGCAGTTATGGGCAATATCAGTCGCTTTAGAAGACCACGGGGAGATGGTACCCGGGCGAGGCGTGACCAGCAGCAGTTTGCCTTCAGGGGCATGACTGTGAAGAGCAGGACCATATTTCAGCAGACGTGCAAGTTGCGTGCGCTCATCCTCATTCAATGGTGCATTCAGATCGGCAAAATGGACGTACTCGGCGTAAATATTGTGGACCTGGAGGTTGGCAGCCTGAAAACGTGCCAGCAGTTTGTTAATACGGAATGCAGACAGTGCAGGTGAACCACGCAGAATTTCCATCATAAGTCTCTCGTCTTCTAAGCTTTCGGTGTGCCCAAGTGGGGAAACGGGCGTCATTATAAAGAATCTACCGCGTCGACGAAACCGTTTGCGTCGAAATAAAATCACGACCTTGTCTTATCATCAAATGCGGTCTGGTTTCTGAATAAGTTGCCAACTGACGTAAGTTTAAGCAAAATGCCGCTCATTAATGACTAATTCACTTCTTAATCAACACCACAGCACGCAGAGACAACGTACGGTTCAGAGAATTAACTAATTGAAAAAATTAAAGATTAATTATCTGTTCATCGGTATTTTGACGCTGTTGTTGGCAGCGGCCCTCTGGCCATCTATCCCCTGGTTCGGTAAAGCCGACAATCGTATCGCCGCCATTCAGTCGCGGGGAGAGCTGCGCGTCAGTACCATCGACTCACCGCTCACTTACGCCACGCTTAATGGGAAAAAGTTTGGCCTGGATTACGAACTGACCAAAGCCTTCGCCAACTACCTGGGTGTGAAGCTGAAAATCACCGTGCGCCAGAACATCAGCCAGCTTTTTGACGACCTGGATAACGGGAATGCCGATCTGTTAGCCGCGGGTTTGGTGTACAACAGCGAGCGCGTTAAAAATTATCAGCCGGGTCCGACCTACTATTCCGTATCGCAACAGCTGGTATATCGCGTTGGGCAATATCGCCCTCGCAGCCTTGCCAGTGTGAGCGAAAATCAGCTGACCATCGCCCCGGGACACGTGGTGATAAACGACCTCCAGCAGTTAAAAGAAAAAAAATTCCCTGACCTGAGCTGGAAAGTTGATGAGAAAAAGGGCACCACTGAACTGCTTGATGATGTCATCGCCGGTAAGCTGGACTATACCATTGCCGATTCCGTCGCCATCAGCCTGTACCAGCGTGTACACCCTGAGCTGGCCATCGCGCTGGATGTCTCCGACGAACAGCCGGTGACCTGGTTCAGCCGTCTGGACGATGACAATACGTTGTCCGCTGCCCTGCTGGATTTCTTCAATACCATGAATGAAGACGGCTCGCTTGCGCGGCTGGAAGAAAAGTATCTTGGGCATGGCGATGATTTTGACTATGTTGATACCCGCACCTTCCTGCGTGCGGTTGATAGCGTGTTACCGGATCTGAAGCCACTTTTTGAGAAATATGCGCAGGAAATAGACTGGCGACTGCTCGCGGCAATTTCTTACCAGGAATCACACTGGGACGCGCAGGCCACCTCCCCGACCGGCGTACGTGGGCTGATGATGCTGACCAAAAATACTGCCCAGAGCCTTGGGCTCACTGACCGTACCGATGCCGAGCAGAGCATCAGCGGTGGTGCGCGTTACTTGCAGGATATGATGAGTAAAGTGCCGGATACCGTCCCCGAAGGAGAGCGTATCTGGTTTGCGCTCGCAGCCTATAACATGGGTTATGCGCACATGCTGGATGCGCGGGCGCTGACGGTAAAAACCAAAGGCAACCCGAACAGTTGGTCCGATGTAAAACAACGTCTGCCGCTGCTCAGTCAAAAGCCGTATTACAACAAGCTGACCTATGGCTATGCGCGTGGTCACGAAGCCTACGCCTATGTGGAAAATATCCGTAAGTACCAGATAAGTCTGGTGGGATACCTGCAAGAGAAAGAAAAGCAGGCAATTGAAACACAGCAACTGGCGCAGGATTACCCGGCGGTATCGCCCACAGAACTGTTAGGCGAGGAGAAGTTTCCGCTGGCGGCATTCCTGTCTCAGACCTCATCAAGCTATCTGTCGCACTCCCCTTCTCTGCTATTTTCGACGCAGAAAAAAGAGCAGAAGTCGTCTTTGAAGGGAGGCCATCGGGCTGATTAGCGCAACGCCCTCAGGCAATCAGATAGGCATTTACATGTTGGAGGATTTTTTCAGGGCTTTAATTTCCTGGCGACGCATACGGAAAAAATCGCTGAGCAACGTGGCGCATTCATCACGTAACACGCCTTCAGTCACGTCAACCCGATGGTTCATGCCAGGGTGATGCAGTACGTCCATTAACGAACCCGCCGCCCCCGTTTTCGCATCGCGCGCGCCAAAAACCACCCGACCGATACGGCTGTGCACCATCGCGCCTGCGCACATCACGCACGGTTCCAGAGTGACATACAACGTTGCATCCAGCAGACGGTAGTTTTGTAACACCAGACCGCCCTGGCGCAACGCCATGATTTCAGCGTGGGCGGTAGGATCATGATGGCCAATCGGCCGATTCCAGCCTTCGCCAATCACGCGGTTGTTGAGGACCAATACTGCACCCACCGGGACTTCACGCTCATCCCAGGCGCGCTTAGCCAGCGTTAAAGCATGACGCATCCAGTGTTCGTGGCTAAATTCAACTTCAGACAAAGGGGATAACTCCAGTAATCAAAGCGGGCGCATTATACACAGACGCTATCGTTTACTCTATTCGAGTTGTTGCAGCTCCCCGCGCGGCGTGACGCGCCAGCGATGCTGGCAAAAAGAGAGCAGTGGATTGTCCTGCTTGCTGTCGCTGTAACCGCTGTAAAGATGCAACGGCGCGCCAATCTGCTGCTCCAGTTGCGCCACTTTTTCATACCCCAGACAGCGCAGCGGCAATACCCAGCCCCCGTATCCACGCGCCATTTGACTGGCGATCAAATTAACACGCGGCAGCCACGGCGTATCGAAGTAAACCTGCTCCACCAGCGACTGCGGGGAACCGGTGATCAGCCAAATATCAGCATCTGAGCTTAACAGGTACGTCGTCAGACGCTGCTGCACGACCGGAAATGCCGTCACATGCCCGCGAAACCAGCGCACAAAATCGGCCTGATGTGCCTTCAGGCGCGCTTCACTGCGGCCAAAGGTACAGCCCCACAACAGCAGGCTCATGGGCCAGCGGGCGGCGCGCCCTTTAATTAACATTGCCAGCGCAATAATCGGCAACAGGGGCAGCACCAGCAACGCATTTAGCGGTTGGCGACGCAACAGAAAACGTAAGAAACTGCCGAACATATCCTGCTGGTGTAACGTGCCATCCAAATCAAAAAAAACAACGCGACGCTGGTGACTGGTCAAACCTTATTCCTCTGGATCGTTGAACCCCAATAGCCAGGTAAACAGGAACCCGGCAATAACCGCTACCAGATAGCCTAACAGATAGAACATCACTTTTCCGGCAACAATCGTCAGTGCCAGCGGTAATCCGGAGATGCCAAAGGTGATGACCGTCGCCACCTTCCAGTAGCTGATCAGCGCCCCACCGACAGCACCACCGAGACAGGCACCGATAAACGGCTTGCCTAATGGCAATGTCACCCCAAAAATCAGCGGTTCGCCAATACCCAGCAATCCGACCGGCAGCGCGCTTTTAATCACTTTTTTCAGCCGTGCGTTACGGGTTTTCATCAGTACCGCAATCGCCGCACCGATTTGCCCCACTCCGGCCATCGCCAGAATAGGAAAGAGTGCGTTATACCCGTGCGCCTGTACCAGTTCTACATGGATAGGGACCAATCCCTGATGGAGTCCGGTGAGAACCAGTGGCAGAAAGGTGCCGGCCAGCACCGCCCCTACCAGGAAGCCACCGCGATCGATAGCCCAGGAAGCGCCATGGGCAATGGATTCGGCTATCCAGCCACCAAGCGGTTGCAGCGCCACAATGGCGATGGTCCCGGTAATAAGGGTGGTCAGCAGTGGATTAAGGATCAGTTCAAGAGACTCCGGCAGCACTTCGCGGAATTTACGCTCAATCCAGCACATTAGCGCCACCACCAGCAGCACCGCGATTACCCCACCGCGTCCCGGCTGCAAGGCCTCGCCAAACAAGGTAATTTGCGCCAGTTGCGGGCTGGAGAGAATGCCGGCCATCACGCCCCCCATCGCCAGCGAACCGCCAAATACTTTGGCAGTATTCACCCCGACAAGGATGTTCATAATGGCAAACACGGCACTACCGAAAATACCTAACAGTCCCAACATATTCGGATAGTGGGTCGCAAAGTCCCCCACGATATCCGGACGTTTGAGGATGTTAATGATGCCGGTAATCAAACCGGAGGCGATAAACGCCGGAATAATCGGGATAAAAACGTTAGCCAGCTTGCGCAGCGCGTCACTCATCGGCGCTTTGTATTTTGCTTTGGCCTCTGATTTTGTTCGCTCAATATCTCCCACATTGGAACGTTCGCCACCATCGGCAATCAGGGAACGCATGGCATCGACCACTTTCGCGGCTTTGCCCGGACCAACAATAATCTGGTGCTGCACCCCCTGCTTCACGTAGCCGCTAACGCCCGGCAGTTGCTTGAGTCGGGAAATATCGAGCTGAGCGTCATCCTGTACTTCCACTCTGACGCGCGTCATACAGTTTTCCAGGCGCAGAATATTTTTCTCTCCGCCCACGCCCAGCAGGATATCGCTGGCAAGCACCGCCGTTTTATCCATATCAACCTCTTAGTGTTCTAACGCCGCGCGTAAAAAACCCTGATGTGCAGCCAGTTTTTCCCGGGCTGCAGTGGCATCGAGACCCGTGAGAGCCATCAAAATGGCGGGCTTAACATCAAAATCGGTCTGTCTCAGCAGAGCTTGCGCCTGGTCATACGCAATACCGGTGGCTTCCACGACCATGCGACACGCCCGGTCTACCAGCTTAACGTTGGTCGCTTTCATATCCACCATCAGGTTCTGATACACCTTGCCAAACTTCACCATTGCACCGGTAGAAATCATATTGAGCACCAGTTTTTGCGCAGTACCAGACTTCAGTCGCGTTGACCCTGTCAGGGCCTCCGGGCCAACAACCGGTGATATGGCGATGTCCGCTTCACGTGCGATGGGGGAGTCCGGATTACAGGAAATCGCCACCGTGGTGCAGCCGACGGAACGGGCATATTGCAAGCCGCCTATCACATACGGTGTACGCCCGGATGCCGCCAGACCCACCACCAGATCCTGTGCCGTAAGGTTGAGCGCACGCAGATCATCTTCACCCAGCTGCGGGTTATCTTCTGCACCTTCAACGGCCTTCAGCAATGCGCCCGGCCCGCCAGCAATCAGGCCAACAACCCGTCCATGCGGTACGCCAAAAGTCGGTGGGCACTCAGATGCATCCAGTACGCCAAGACGTCCACTGGTCCCCGCCCCCATGTAGATAATCCGTCCCCCCGCTTTTAACGCGTCAGCCGCCGCATCGACCGCAAGCGCAACTTCAGGCAGAGTTGCTTTTACAGCAACGGCTACCAGCGTATCCTGTTGATTAAAAAGATGAACCAACTCAAGCGTGGATAACGCATCAAGATCCATGGTCTGAGGATTGCGGCTTTCTGACACTAACGCACCGAGATTCATTTTTTGTTCCTTAGGAATTTTTAATTCATATTAATCCGTTATAATGGAATATAATATTCACCCAGGCGAGTGAAATTTTGTTTTGTAATCGCCATCACGTTTTCGCCAGGAGACAGCATGAACTGTTTGATTCGCATTCGTCAGCGTTACCCGGACCTCGCGCAAAGCGATAAAAAGCTTGCGGATTACCTCCTCGCACAGCCGGATACTGCGCGTCATCTCAGTTCACAGCAACTCGCTTTTGAAGCGGGTGTCAGCCAGTCCAGCGTCGTGAAGTTCGCACAAAAAATGGGGTTTAAAGGGTTTCCCGCACTTAAACTGGCGATCAGCGAAGCACTGGCCAGTAATCCCAATCCCCATTCTATCCCAGTGCATAATCAGATCCGCGGCGACGATCCTATGCGTCTGGTGGGTGAAAAACTGATTCAGGAGAACGTTGCGGCCATGCACGCCACACTGGATATCAATAGCGAAGAAAAGCTGATGGAAAGCGTCGCCTTGTTACGCTCCGCCCGACGCATTGTCCTGACCGGAATTGGCGCCTCTGGACTAGTGGCACAGAATTTTGCCTGGAAACTGTTGAAAATAGGTTTTAACGCAGTAGTGGAACGCGATATGCACGCCCTGCTGGCAACGGTACAGGCGCTTTCGCCGGGCGATCTCCTGTTGGCGATTTCCTATACCGGGGAACGTCGTGAACTCAACCTGGCTGCTGATGAAACATTGCGCACCGGCGCCAAAATCCTTGCCATCACCGGGTTTACACCCAATGCCCTGCAACAGCGAGCAAGCCACTGCCTGTATACGATTGCCGAAGAACAAGCGACGCGCAGCGCGGCAATTTCATCGACGCACGCACAGATGATGCTCACGGATTTACTGTTTATGGCGCTGGTTCAGCAAGATTTAGAACATGCTCCGGAACGAATTCGTCACAGTGAAGCGCTGGTAAAAAAACTGGTCTGAGCAAAGAATGCGCGTATAATGCCCGCCCGATTTGTGATGTTTTGAGAGTTTCCTGATGGCCCTGTTAATCACTAAAAAGTGTATCAATTGCGATATGTGCGAACCCGAATGCCCGAATGAGGCGATTTCGATGGGTGAGAGCATCTACGAGATTAACAGCGACAAATGTACGGAATGCGTAGGCCATTACGACACGCCAACCTGTCAGAAAGTGTGTCCGATCCCCAACACAATTTTGAAAGACCCGGCACATAGCGAAACCGAAGAACAGCTGTGGGATAAATTTGTGTTGATGCATCACGCGGATAAGCTATAACTCACCCTGATTGCATGCCGGATGGCGGCGTAAGCGCCTTATCCGGCCTACAAAATCCTGACACTAGCTTTCAATAATCACCGTAGCACAAGCGTAGTGACGCTCATCGGCCAGCGTCACATGCATATGCGCGACACCCAGTTTTTCCGCCAGTTTTAACGCCTCCCCCCATAACCGCAGACGCGGTTTACCGAGTTCATCGTTAAAGACTTCAAACTGATTAAACGCCAGCCCATTGCGAATGCCCGTCCCAAAGGCTTTTGCTGCGGCCTCTTTTACCGCAAAGCGCTTTGCCAGAAAACGCACCGGTTGCTGATGCGTTTCCCAGATGGCCCATTCGTTGTCACTCAGGACCCGTCTGGCCAGGCGTTCACCGGAGCGGGAGATCACCGCCTCGATCCGCGCAATCTCCACGATATCCGTGCCTAAACCCAGAATCGCCATTAGCCACGCGCTTCCAGCATCAGACGTTTCATTTCCACGACGGCGTCTTTCAGCCCGCTCATCACCGCACGCCCGATAATCGCATGCCCAATATTTAGCTCGTGCATTTCCGGGATCCGCGCAATGGCTTTAACATTATGGTACGTCAAACCGTGACCGGCATTCACCTTCAGGCCCAGACTGGCAGCAAACGTCGCCGCTTTAGCAATACGCGCCAGTTCACTCGCCTGTTCAGCATCGGTTTTCGCATCGGCGTAACAGCCGGTATGAATTTCAATGAACGGAGCGCCCACGTCAGCAGCCGCTTTAATTTGTTCTTCATCCGCATCGATAAACAGCGAAACCAGAATGCCTGCGTCCGCCAGGCGTTTGCAGGCATCGCGCATCTTGTCGCGCTGACCGGCGACGTCCAGACCACCTTCAGTAGTAACTTCCTGACGCTTTTCCGGCACCAGGCAGCAAAAATGCGGCTTCGTCTCTACGGCGATAGCCAGCATCTCTTCGGTTACCGCCATTTCCAGATTCATTCGCGTATCCAGCGTCTGGCGCAGAATACGTACGTCGCGGTCGGTAATATGGCGACGGTCTTCACGCAGGTGCACGGTGATGCCATCCGCGCCAGCCTGTTCAACGATAAACGCTGCCTGAACCGGGTCCGGATATGCGGTACCACGTGCATTACGTAGAGTGGCAATGTGGTCAATGTTGACGCCTAACAGTAATTCAGCCATGACAATCCTCGTTATTTTATTTTCGCTTCGGCAGAAACTGCCGGAATAATTCGCGGCTCTTTAAGGGCTTACCACCAAGATACGGCTTTAAGGCCATACGGGTAAAGCGTTTCGCAGCACGCAGCGTGTCAGCATCAGGAAATTCACGCGACTCTAGCGCTTTCAGATGGCGTCCGGTAAAGGTGCTGTTATCGATGACAACACTGGCGATAAAGCCTTTTTCTTCCCGATAGCGGTAGGTCATGGTGTCATCTACCGGCTCGCCGCTGCCCGCACAGTGGGTGAAATCCACGCCGTAACCCAGGTGGCCAAGTAAGGCCAGTTCAAAGCGACGCAGTGCCGGCTCTGGCGAACCTGTCGCGCCAGCCAGTGCCTGAATGCAGTTCAGGTAGTCGAAAAAGAGTTCAGAAAAACGAGTTTCATACTCAAGCACGCGCGAGATAAGTTCATTGATGTACAGGCCGCTGTACAACGTGATACCGCTAAGGGGAAGTGCCAGAGATACGGCTTCAGCGCTGCGCAAGGTTTTCACCTCACCGCGGCCGCCAAAGCGAAGTAACAACGGGGTAAAAGGCTGGAGTGCGCCTTTCAGGTTGGAACGTTTAGAACGTGCGCCTTTGGCGACAAGGCGCACGCGGCCAGACTCTTCCGTGAAGACATCCAGCACGAGGCTGGTTTCGCTCCAGGGGCGACTATGTAAGACAAAGGCGCGTTGCCATCCTTCCATCATAATACTCGTCGTCTTTCAAGTTGCAGGTGCGTTGGCTGCGCCCGTTCACCCCAGTCACTTACGAGAGTTAGCTCCCGGGGATTCGCGGACTTGCCGCCTTCCTGCACCTCGAAAGCCATAGAGTATTAAAACTACTGGTCGTCGCCGTAACCGAGGCTGCGCAGCGCGCGTTCGTCATCGGCCCAGCCGGATTTCACTTTCACCCACAGTTCGAGGTGAACAGGCGCTTCGAACATTTCCTGCATGTCTTTACGCGCTTCGATGCCGATGGTTTTGATTTTGGCGCCTTTATTACCAATCACCATCTTCTTCTGCCCTTCACGCTCAACGAGGATCAAACCGTTGATGTCGTAACCACCGCGCTCGTTGGAGATAAAACGCTCAATCTCCACGGTAACGGAGTACGGCAGTTCAGCCCCCAGAAAACGCATCAGTTTTTCGCGGATGATCTCAGAGGCCATAAAACGCTGGGAGCGATCGGTGATGTAATCTTCCGGGAAGTGATGAATCGCTTCCGGCAGATGTTTACGCACAATGCCCGCGATAGTATCGACATTCAGTCCGGTTTCCGCAGACATCGGGACGATATCGAGGAAATTCATCTGGCTTGCCAGGAACTGCAGGTGCGGCAACAGATCGGCCTTCTCCTGGACGTTATCCACTTTATTGACAGCCAGAATAACCGGGACCTTACCGTCTCGCAGCTTGTTGAGCACCATCTCGTCGTCCGGCGTCCAGCGCGTGCCTTCCACGACAAAAATGACCAGCTCAACATCACCGATAGAACTGCTTGCCGCTTTGTTCATCAGACGGTTGATGGCACGTTTCTCTTCCATATGCAGACCCGGGGTATCGACATAAATCGCCTGATACGCGCCTTCGGTATGGATACCAACAATACGGTGACGAGTTGTCTGTGCCTTACGTGAGGTAATGGAAATCTTCTGCCCAAGCAGATTATTCAACAGGGTGGATTTGCCAACGTTCGGACGACCGACGATGGCAATAAATCCGCAGTAAGTTTTATCGACGCTCATTCCAGCTCCAGTTTTTTCAACGCCTGTTCGGCGGCAGCCTGCTCAGCCTTACGACGGCTCGAACCTGTGCCTACCACCGGTTCACTCAGGCCGCTGACCTGGCAGTGGATAGTAAATTCTTGATCGTGCGCTTCGCCACGGACCTGCACCACCAGATAAGACGGCAGCGGCAGGTGGCGACCCTGCAAATACTCCTGCAGGCGCGTTTTCGGATCTTTTTGTTTGTCGCCCGGACTAATTTCGTCCAGACGCGTTTGATACCAGTTCAGGATCAACTGTTCAACCGTCTGAATATCGCTGTCGAGGAAGACGCCACCGATCAACGCTTCGACGGTATCCGCCAGAATTGATTCGCGACGGAAACCGCCGCTTTTCAACTCACCCGGCCCCAGGCGTAAACATTCTCCGAGGTCAAATTCACGGGCTAATTCAGCCAGCGTATTTCCACGCACCAGCGTGGCGCGCATGCGGCTCATGTCACCTTCATCCACACGCGGGAAACGGTGATACAGCGCATTCGCAATAACAAAGCTCAAAATAGAGTCGCCTAAAAATTCTAAACGCTCGTTATGTTTGCTGCTGGCACTACGGTGAGTTAATGCCTGCTGCAACAGCTCCTGATGATTAAAAGTGTAGCCCAGCTTCCGTTGAAGCCGATTAATTACGATGGGGTTCATGCGATACCAATAAATGAATGCGTCCACAATTCAGCACACGAAACAGACCTGATATACGCACTTCACTAAGCCGTCTGGCTTCGGCTATATGCATTTGTATACAAACCAACGCTGTTTCGTGTGCCGTGGCAACCTGACGGCGCCAACCTAAAACTTCGGGGGAATATTCTATACACAACGACAAGGGATGTCGTTAGTCTGAGGGAATTAATCCGAGAAATAATTCACGCTGTTGTTATTAAGACAACAGCGTGAACCATTATCAGCAATTAGTGAATGCCACCAATGCGGCTTAAACGAACGCCGGTTGGCCACTCACCTTCTTGTTTGTCGAAACTCATCCAAATTGCGGTCGCTTTACCTACCAGATTCGCTTCCGGTACAAATCCCCAATAACGGCTGTCCGCGCTGTTGTCACGGTTATCACCCATCATGAAGTAATGCCCCGGTGGAACGATCCAGGTGGCTAACTGCTGACCCGGCTGACGGTAATACATCCCCACCTGATCCTGCGCGATTGGCACCATCAGAATGCGGTGTGTTACCTCACCCAGCGTTTCTTTACGCTCGGTCAGGCGAATGCCGTTGTCTTTCGTTTCGTTCAGCGGAACCTCAAAGAAACCGCTGGTCGCTTCCCCGCCGTTACGGCGAGCAAACGTCTGCACAAAATCACTTGGCTGAACATCAGAGTACGTTACCGGCAGCGCGTTTTCACACGCCTGACCAGAACTGCATCCTGGCTGAATAGTGACCTCTTTCGCTACCGGATCGTACGTCACTTTGTCTCCCGGTAAACCGACAGCGCGTTTAATGTAGTCCAGACGCGGATCTTCCGGGTACTTAAATACCACGATGTCACCGCGTTTTGGGTGACCCGTTTCGATCAGCGTTTTCTGATAAATAGGATCTTTAATTCCGTAGGCAAATTTCTCTACCAGAATAAAATCACCAATCAACAGTGTTGGCATCATCGAACCCGACGGGATCTGGAACGGTTCATAAATAAATGAACGCACCACCAGCACAATAGCCAGTACCGGGAAAACGGATGCACCGGTTTCCAGCCAGCCCGGCTTAGGGGCAACTTTTTTCAGCGTTGCTTTATCCAGTGAATCGCCTGCAGCGGCCTGTGCCGCAGCCTGGCGCTCCCGGCGTTTTGGCGCGAAGACAAACTTATCTACGCACCATAAAATGCCCGTCACCAGTGTGGCAATCACCAGAATCAGGGCAAACATGTTCGCCATGCCAACTCCTTAAGATTATTTGCTGTCTTTACCGACATGCAGAATAGCGAGGAAGGCTTCCTGCGGCAGTTCGACGTTACCGATCTGCTTCATTCGCTTTTTACCCTCTTTCTGTTTTTGCAGCAGCTTTTTCTTACGGCTGATATCGCCACCGTAGCACTTAGCCAGAACGTTTTTACGCAGCTGCTTAACCGTTGAACGCGCAATGATGTGCGTGCCAATGGCCGCCTGAATTGCGATATCAAACTGCTGGCGAGGGATCAGATCTTTCATCTTCTCGACCAGTTCACGGCCACGGCTCTGGGAGTTATCGCGGTGGGTAATCAGCGCCAGCGCATCAACGCGTTCGTTGTTGATGAGAACATCAACACGTACCATGTCGGAGGCCTGGAAACGTTTGAAGTTATAATCCAGCGACGCATAGCCACGAGACGTTGACTTCAGACGGTCGAAGAAGTCGAGGACCACTTCCGCCATTGGAATTTCATAGGTCAGCGCAACCTGGTTACCGTGGTAAACCATGTTGGTCTGTACACCACGCTTCTCGATACACAGCGTAATAACGTTGCCGAGGTATGCCTGCGGCAGCAGCATATGACATTCAGCAATCGGCTCGCGCAGTTCGTAAATGTTATTCAGCGGCGGCAGTTTGGACGGGCTGTCGACATAGATAGTCTCTTTGCCCGTGGTTTCGACTTCGTAAACAACGGTCGGCGCAGTGGTGATCAGATCCAGATCGTATTCACGCTCCAGACGCTCCTGAATGATCTCCATGTGCAGCAGGCCGAGGAAGCCACAGCGGAAGCCGAAGCCCAGTGCGGTAGAACTTTCCGGTTCGTAGAACAGGGAAGCATCGTTCAGGCTCAGCTTACCAAGCGCATCACGGAAGTTTTCGTAGTCGTCGGAGCTGACCGGGAACAGACCCGCGTATACCTGCGGCTTCACTTTTTTAAAGCCAGGCAGGGGTTTGTCTGCCGGGTTACGCGCCAGTGTCAGGGTATCGCCTACCGGTGCGCCGAGGATGTCTTTAATGGCGCAAACTAACCAACCTACCTCGCCACACTTCAGTTCGGTACGGTCAACCTGTTTCGGCGTAAAGATACCCAGGCGGTCTGCGTTGTAGACCTGGCCGGTACTCATCACTTTGATTTTGTCGCCTTTACGCATGGTACCGTTTTTAATACGCACCAGCGAGACCACACCGAGATAGTTGTCGAACCAGGAGTCGATGATCAGCGCCTGTAACGGGCCTTCCGGGTCGCCTTCCGGCGGCGGAATATCACGTACCAGACGTTCAAGAACGTCAGTCACGCCAACACCGGTTTTCGCCGAACAACGGACAGCGTCAGCCGCATCGATACCGACGATATCTTCAATTTCTTCCGCCACACGCTCTGGATCGGCGGCTGGCAGATCAATTTTGTTCAGTACCGGCACCACTTCCAGATCCATTTCCATGGCGGTATAGCAGTTAGCCAGTGTTTGCGCTTCAACACCCTGCCCGGCATCAACGACCAGCAGTGCGCCCTCACAGGCGGCAAGCGAGCGAGAAACTTCATAAGAGAAGTCAACGTGGCCCGGGGTGTCGATAAAGTTAAGCTGGTAGGTTTCACCATCAGATGCTTTGAAATCGAGCGTCACGCTCTGCGCTTTGATAGTAATACCGCGCTCACGCTCAAGATCCATCGAGTCGAGAACCTGCGCTTCCATTTCACGGTCAGACAGGCCACCGCAGATCTGGATAATACGGTCAGACAGCGTCGATTTACCGTGGTCGATGTGAGCTATGATTGAAAAGTTACGTATGTTCTTCATATAGTGTAATTATTGTGCCTTACGCCTGCCTGGGCAGGCTCTGAGAAGTCGCTGTTCTGAGCTTAACGTCTGTTTAAGTGAAACGCCGCATTCTACACTACATCGCTGAGGCGAGGAAATGTTCATAGAGCAAGGATAGCGGGAACTGGAAACAACTTTGCAAAGTCAGTGAAACTTTTGCCGGATGGCGGCATAAACGCCTTATCCGGCCTACTTCTGCATCTGAGGACGCTGTAGGCCTGATAAGCGCAGCGCCATCAGGCAAAGATATCACTGCTGGGTTTCAACACGAATAAGATCGGGCGGGAGAGCTACGTTGAGAATAACCGGTTGCCAGGCTTCGCGCTCAGCAAGCTTACGGGAATATCCTCGCGCAATCAGGAATCCCCCCACGCCGCCCAGTATCGCCCCGCTGAGTGCGGCGATATCGCTGCCAAACAGCACCTGAAACAGCGCAGCAAAAATAAAGAGTCCCGCCAGCGGAGACATATACACCAGCATCGCCGAACCTAACAGGCTCCCTTCGGCAATACCCAGTTCAACTTTCTGCCCTGGCGTCAGCGGTTCATCGCTGGGTACCACGATAGTATGCGTTGTTTGCGGCCCCAGTTTGTTCAGCACACGACTGCCGCATCCAGCCCGCGACGCGCAGCTGCTACACGATGCTTTAACATCGCAGCTGACCGTCGCCAGACCATTTTGCCAGGAAACAACCGTTGCCCATTCTTTAATCATTGCGCGGCCCTGAACTTAATATTGTCCGCGATACGCTTTGCCGTTTGCGGCGGGAGCTCGCCCACAATGGTGATTTCGGCGTTATCCCGCACGGTAGTACTGACCGTTCGACGTCCGGTACGCAGCAGCTGATCGGCGCTGTTTTGCGACGCGCGGTTCACGTTCACAGAAAAACTGAACAGACCATCGGAATACAGGCGCGATTCAATCGGCATGTTATCCATTGTCGGCAGTGGACGTCGGCTGCTGGAGACCTCACTGAATCCTTGTGGTAACCACGATGGACTCCAGTTGAAGTTCGTTTTCTCCCCGGCAGGAACTGACAGTAACGGCGGAAGGTTTGCTTTCGCCAGCGTCTGCATACTGTCGCTAACCCCGTTATTGACGGTAAAGGCGATTACGCGGAATTGCTCAAGCGTTTCGCCATCCCGATCGAGGAGATCGACACGCATGGGCAGCTTGGTTTCGGTGTCCATCCAGACGATGTAGCTGTAACGCGTACCGTCACGCGCGACCACGCGGATAACTTCACAGAGTCGGTCTGCAATACGCGTGCGGCCTACCGCGATAAAATCATAGTAGGGAGCAAGGCGTTTGAAATCGGTGTAAATCAGGGATGGCAGAGAATCAACGATATAGTCACCATTCAGCGTGAACGGTTCGAGTCCTGGCTCAAAGTAACTGATTTCGTTGCCACGTTGCACCACTTCCCGGCGCGGTCCATCCATTTGCAACAACTGTGCAAGAGGGCGGTTGTCCTGGCGGGCATGACGATAACGTAGGGATTCAACGCCCTGCTTATTGATGCTGACAAATGACAGCTCATAGGTGAGCGACTGGCTGGCCAGATTCATCTGCTGCAACAACGCCCCGGACGCAGGATTGGCCGAGGCGTTTACAGAGAAGAACAGGCTACCAGCCACAAGTGACATGGCAAACCAAAGTTGCTTCATTACTGCGATTGCGTTCCTAAAGTTTGAATTCCTGGCACCTGGACAGCGGCTTGCTGTGTTTGCGCCTGCTCAAACTGAAGCTGTTCGGAGTGCAGTCGACGTTGCAGTTCGTAATCCTGCAACATGGCATTAATACGACGACGCTGCTCCTGTACCTGCTGTTGCTGACCGCCGCTGGCAGTCGCGTCAGAAGGTACACCCAGGCTCACCGGACTGGCTTTACCCATCATCGGTAATGTATTGAATACCGGCGTTTCGGGCTGCTGGGACGTTTCAGATTGTCCATTATAGTGCTGGACGCCAACAATAACTGCAAGTGATACACACGCGGCCACACCCATTTGGGTAAGCTGCGCGGCCCACGGACGCATTTTCTTCCAGAATGGCATTTTCTGCCACTGATGCGGTGCTGGCTGGGCCTCAGGGATCAATGGCGCCGCCTGACGTACTGGCTCATCTGCGATGGCAGCCATTACGCGGTCGGAAATATCGAAATGGAGAACGTCGGCGGTATCACCTCGCATGGAATCGCGGATCAGGTGATAACTCTCCCAGGTTTTTTGCATTTCCGGGTCATGAGCCAACTCTTTGAGTAACTCAGTGTCCAGCGTTTCGCCATCCATTAAAGCGGAAAGTTTTTCTTTCTGCATGCCTAATACCTTTTCCAGTATCCCGCTATCGTCAACGCCTGATAAGCGGTTGAACTTTATTATCAATAGCTTCCCTCGCTCGGAAGATACGTGAACGCACCGTACCCACCGGACAATCCATGATAGCGGCTATCTCTTCATAGCTCAGGCCATCCAGCTCCCGCAAGGTTATTGCCATGCGTAAATCTTCCGGGAGGGACTCAATAGTTCGGAAAACTATCTGTCTCAGTTCTTCTGACAACATTAAGTTCTCAGGGTTCGAAATTTCTTTCAGTGCGCCGCCACTTTCGTAATTTTCTGCTTCTATCGCATCTATATCACTGGAAGGTGGACGACGCCCCTGAGCGACCAGGTAATTCTTCGCTGTATTGACTGCAATACGATACAGCCAGGTATAAAAAGCACTATCTCCCCGGAACGAGTCCAGCGCACGATAGGCCTTGATAAATGCTTCTTGTACAACATCGGGAACATCGCCCGAAGGTACATAGCGGGAAACCAGACTCGCCACTTTATGCTGGTAGCGAACCACCAGTAAGTTAAAGGCTTTCTGATCTCCCTTCTGGACCCGTTCAACCAGGACCTGGTCCGTTAACTGCTCGCTCATCCGAGGTAAAGTCTCCCCAAACCAAATTTCCACGCGCTTTCGAAACGCCACTCCATAAGCTTCACTATGAGCAAGCAAAAGCTTAGAGTGCTCAAGTTTCGTAAAGTTCCGTTACGCATTTGTTTTTGTTTGTCATGTTGTAGACAGGTCTTATCTCTCATTATAAGTCTACATAACCCGATCAACGCACTATCTGTATAGAAATGCCCATTTCACCGCTTGCAGAGTAACCCAACGGCCACTTTATTTCACCTCATAATCTGATGCTAACGGCCTGCTTCACAAAATATTTTTGCTCTTTCACTCATCCACATGCCCTTCCTTTGTGTTTAGCCATTGCAACACAGTTAAAAATAAAACGTGCAGTATCGCGCAATGTGGTGCTATGGTGACCAAACACTGTTTAGTAAATTAAACAAAAATCATGAATACGACTCCCGAATTATCCTGTGACGTGCTGATCATTGGCAGCGGGGCTGCCGGACTCTCACTGGCACTACGCCTGGCTGAAAAACATCAGGTCATTGTCCTGAGCAAAGGGCCGGTTAGCGAAGGCTCAACATTTTATGCTCAGGGTGGCATCGCCGCTGTTTTCGATGAAACCGACAGCATTGACTCCCACGTTGAAGATACGCTGATTGCAGGGGCCGGTCTTTGCGATCGTCATGCCGTTGAGTTTGTTGCCAGCAATGCCCGTTCGTGTGTCCAGTGGCTGATTGATCAAGGCGTCTTATTTGATACTCAGGTTCAGCCCAACGGCGAAGAGAGCTATCACCTGACCCGGGAAGGCGGCCATAGCCATCGACGTATCCTGCATGCGGCAGATGCCACCGGTAAAGAGGTCGAAACCACGTTGGTCAGCCAGGCGCAAAATCATCCGAATATTCGGGTACTGGAGCGCAGTAACGCCGTGGACCTGATCATCTCAGATAAAATTGGTCTACCGGGGACGCGTCGGGTTGTTGGAGCCTGGATCTGGAACCGTAATAAAGAAGCCGTCGAAACCTGCCATGCGAAGTCAGTCGTGCTGGCCACTGGCGGCGCTTCTAAAGTGTATCAATACACCACCAACCCGGATATTTCCTCCGGTGATGGGATAGCCATGGCCTGGCGTGCGGGTTGCCGCGTTGCCAATCTCGAATTTAACCAGTTTCACCCAACCGCGCTGTATCATCCACAAGCGCGCAATTTTCTGCTGACCGAAGCGCTGCGCGGCGAAGGCGCGCACCTGAAACGCCCGGATGGCTCACGCTTTATGCCCGATTTTGACAAGCGCGGCGAGCTGGCCCCGCGTGATATTGTCGCCCGTGCCATCGACCATGAGATGAAGCGTTTGGGCGCTGACTGCATGTTCCTCGACATCAGCCATAAACCCGAAGAATTTGTCCGCCAGCATTTCCCGATGATTTATGAAAAACTGTTAGGCTTGGGTATCGATCTGACCAAAGAGCCGGTCCCCATCGTTCCCGCTGCGCACTATACCTGCGGCGGTGTGATGGTTGATGACTTTGGCCGCACAGATGTCGACGGTTTATATGCAATCGGTGAAGTGAGCTATACCGGTCTGCATGGCGCCAATCGCATGGCGTCGAACTCGCTGCTGGAGTGTCTGGTGTATGGCTGGTCTGCAGCGGAAGATATTGACCGCAGAATGCCTTATGCCCGCGGCGTTAACTCGCTTCCAGGTTGGGATGAAAGTCGGGTAGAAAATCCGGATGAATTGGTTGTTATCCAGCATAACTGGCATGAGCTACGGCTGTTTATGTGGGATTACGTCGGCATCGTGCGCACAACTAAACGTCTGGAGCGCGCCCTGCGACGTATCACGATGTTGCAGCAGGAAATCGACGAATATTACGCCCATTTCCGCGTGTCGAATAATTTGCTGGAACTGCGCAATCTGGTGCAGGTAGCTGAGTTAATTGTCCGCTGTGCGATGATGCGTAAAGAAAGTCGGGGCCTGCACTACACGCTGGATTATCCAGAGCAGCTTCCTGAATCAGGCCCGTCCATTCTCTCGCCGTTAAACCATCACATAAACAGATAAAATGCCTGGGTCAGCGCCGTGTAGCCTTCAGAATAACGCTGATCTGACCCACGGATAACCAGCCTGTCGCTAAAGCACTCCCCGGCCTGCGGGGAGAATGCCAACAAAACCCGATGTGGTAACCGGGCTTCAGTTTCGGCGACATCCGTACGCAGACGCAAATGCCAGCCCAAACTTAATGCCTGCTGGGTAAACGCGTTGCCAATTTGCTCCGGCAGCACCACACAAAAAAAACCTTCTTCGGTAATGCTGTCAGCCGCCAGTGTGAGCAATGCTTCGTGATCGAGCGTGGTCGTGTAGCGCGCCTGTTCACGTTGCGGAGTTGCACATTCCACCCCCTGTTCATAATAGGGTGGATTGCTGATAATCAGGTCAAAACGTACGGTCTGGCGCGGAACCCATTGCTGAGCATCCTCTGAATGTACCCTCACACGATGCATCCACGGAGATTGCGCGATGTTCTCCTGCGCCTGCTGTGCGGCGTCGACATCAAGCTCCACGGCGTCAATGATGACGTTTTCATCAGTGCGCTGGGCCAGCATCAGCGCCAACAGGCCGCTCCCGGTACCAATATCCAGGATCCGCTTTACGCCCGCAACGGGGGCCCAGGCCCCCAATAAAATACCGTCTGTTCCGACTTTCATTGCACAGCGATCGTGTGCCACAAAAAACTGCTTAAAAGTAAATCCATTACGTCTCAGTACGGATGTAGACTGGGGCATGAAGAACAACCTTCCTGGAAAAAAAACGATAACATAGGATAAAAACAATACCTGAGAAGGTATATCCATACAAACAGATGAAGATTGCAGCCGTAACGTCTATAATCAGCGCCCCACTCAGAGGTAGAACATGACTGTAACGACTTTTTCCGAACTTGAACTCGATGAAAGCCTTCTGGATGCCCTCCAGGAAAAAGGTTTCACTCGCCCGACCGCCATTCAGGCTGCCGCCATTCCGCCTGCGCTCGATGGCCGTGATGTACTCGGTTCTGCGCCGACAGGCACCGGTAAAACGGCGGCATATTTGCTGCCAGCGTTGCAGCACCTGCTCGACTTCCCGCGCAAGAAATCTGGTCCGCCGCGCATTTTAATCCTGACGCCAACGCGCGAACTGGCGATGCAGGTTGCCGAACACGCTCGTGAACTGGCGAAGAATACGCATCTGGATATCGCTACGATTACCGGCGGCGTGGCTTACATGAACCACATGGAAGTCTTTAGCGAAAACCAGGACATCGTGGTTGCCACCACGGGTCGTCTGCTGCAATACATTAAAGAAGAAAACTTCGACTGCCATGCGGTTGAGACGCTAATTCTCGATGAAGCTGACCGTATGCTGGATATGGGCTTTGCTCAGGACATCGAGCATATCGCCGGTGAAACCCGCTGGCGTAAGCAAACCATGCTGTTCTCTGCCACGCTGGAAGGCGATGCGATTAAAGATTTTGCCGAGCGTCTGCTGGAAGATCCGGTCGAAGTCTCTGCGGATCCGTCCACCCGCGAACGCAAGAAGATCCATCAGTTTTACTACCGTGCCGATGACATCGAGCACAAAACTGCCATGCTAATCCACCTGTTAAAACAGCCGGAAGCGACCCGCTCAATTGTCTTTGTACGCAAACGCGAACGTGTGCACGAGCTGGCAGGCTGGCTGCGCCAGGCAGGCATTAATAACTGCTATCTCGAAGGCGAGATGGTGCAGAACAAACGTAATGAAGCGATCAAACGCCTGACCGATGGTCGCGTGAACGTGCTGGTAGCAACTGACGTGGCCGCACGCGGGATCGATATTCCTGACGTCAGCCACGTGTTTAACTTCGATATGCCGCGCAGTGGCGATGCCTATCTGCACCGCATTGGTCGTACCGGTCGTGCCGGGCGTAAAGGCACCGCGATTTCATTGGTTGAAGCGCATGACCACCTGTTACTCGGCAAAGCGAGCCGCTATATTGACGAGCCGCTGAAAGCACGCGTCATCGACGAACTGCGTCCAACCACGCGCGCGCCAAGTGAGAAATCTAACGGTAAGCCATCCAAGAAAGTGCTGGCAAAGCGCGCTGAGAAAAAGGCGAAAGAGAAAGAGAAGCCGCGGGTGAAAAAACGTCACCGCGACGCCAAAAATATCGGCAAACGTCGTAAGCCGAGCGGAGCTGCTACCCAGCAGTCCGACAAAGAGTAAACCGAATGCCGGGCCGTTTAGCCCGGCATTTTTTCATGCGCAGCAAAACTCTCTGTAATACATTCCATAAAAATCCGCATCGCCGGGCTAACGACTTTTCCGGCATGATGTGCGCACAATGCGGTAATCAGTTCAGGCTTTTCACTGAACGGCAACTCGATTAATTCTCCTGAGTGTAATTCCTTCTCAACGGTAAACCGCGGTAAAAAACTGACACCAAGATTCGCAGAGACACACTGCTTGATGCTTTCGATACTCCATAGCTCAATAGTATTTTCCAGCGTTATCTGTCGCTTACGCAGCAGACTTTCAAAACGCTGTCTAAAAATACATTGCGGTTCATTAATGATAAAACTGCAGGGAATATGCTGATTATGCTGAGTGAAATCAACATCCTGAAGAACCGGAGAGGCCACCAGCGCCAGTGACTGTTCACCCAGTGACAGCATCTCTAGCGCCTCATCATTTCCCACCCGATAAAACACCCCCAGATCAACTTCATCGCCCAGCAGAGCATCACGAATGACATAACAATTGAGTGACTGTAGGGACAATCGAACATTGGGAGCGCGTTGTTTAAAGCGCTGTAAAACCTGCGGCATTTTATAGGCCAGCAACGTTTCTCCGGTTGCGACGCGGAGATCGCCGCTCGGCTGTGCATCTTGTTGCGCCGTCTGGCGGATCGATGCCAGCACACGAGTCAGGTCATGTATATGCGGCATCAGCCGTTTGCCCTCGCTGGTGAGACACATCCGCCGGCCAATTTTTTCGAATAACTGTACGGAGAGTTCTTGTTCAAGCTGTTGAATATGAAACGTTACGGTTGATTGCGTACAGCAAAGCTTTTGTGAAGCCCGCAGGAATGAGCCCTCTTCCACTACCGTTTTTAACGTAATAAACCGACGTAAATCCATCCTCACCAACCTATCGAAATTATCGAATCCAAAATGCAAAAACATTCATTTTTTTAAATGTTGTGTCTCGGGTACTGTCTGCTAAAACAGAGGAGATAACAAGTGACCCCCATGCTTTTAAGTGCATTCTGGACCTATACATTGATTACTGCGCTAACGCCCGGCCCAAATAATATTCTCGCGCTGAGTGCGGCGACATCACATGGCTTTCGTCAGAGCACACATGTTCTGGCCGGAATGAGTCTGGGCTTTTTAATCGTCATGCTGCTGTGCGCCGGGATCTCGTTTTCGCTGGCCGTCCTGGATCCGGCTATCATTCATTGGCTGAGTTGGGCAGGGGCAGCCTACATTTTATGGCTGGCCATGAAAATCGCCACCAGCCCAGCCTCAAACGATAGTCTACAGGCGGAACCGATTAGCTTTTGGGCGAGTTTTGGTTTGCAGTTTGTGAACGTCAAAATCATTTTGTATGGCATTACCGCGTTATCCACGTTTGTGTTGCCATATACCCAGGATGCTTACTGGTTGATTGGTGTCAGTATTCTGCTGGCGCTGATTGGAACATTTGGCAATGCCTGCTGGGCGCTGGCGGGTCATCTTTTCCAGCGTATCTTTCGCCACTATGGACGGCAGCTGAATATCGTTCTGGCATTACTGTTGGTTTACTGTGCGGTGAGGATTTTTTACTAACGGATGTGAAAAGGCGGAAGATGCACTAACATCTTCCGCCTTTTGATTTTCTGCTAATCGGGGTTACTCCCCGCGAGCCTTACAGGCTCTCAGTAAAGGTACGAGCAATAACGTCGCGCTGCTGTTCTGGGGTCAGAGAGTTGAAACGCACTGCATAACCAGAAACACGGATGGTCAGCTGCGGATATTTTTCTGGATGCTTAACCGCATCTTCCAGCGTTTCGCGACGCAGAACGTTCACGTTCAGGTGCTGACCACCTTCCACGCGGACTTCCGGCTGTACGTCAACCGGTACTTCACGGTATTCGATTTCGCCCAGTTTGCTGACGGCAACGACTTCATCAGCATTGAAACCTGCTTTTGCAACGATGCAGCGTGCTTCGCCTTTTTCGCTGTCCAGCAGCCAGAAAGAGTTCAGCAGGTCGTCGTTTGCAGCTTTAGTAATCTGGATACCTGTAATCATGTTGATGCCTCCCCGGCAAAATTATTTGATTTCGGTTGGCCTCATCCGGCCAATTGGTAAAACCATTGTTGCTTGAGTGTATATATACCCCTCACACACCCTTGAATCTTTGATTTAAATCAACAAAAACCACACATGAAAAGTGGTGATAGGTGGATTTTATTGTTTTACATCAACTTACGCCATATGCGCAGGTAAACTTTTTACATAAATTTTCAACTATCTTTAAGGGGTAGCACGTTGAGAAGCGTGCAGAATTTTGCGCCGTTGAAAGAAGCAGTTAAGCTAGGGGGATTGAAAAAATCGCAGGAGAGCGAGATGGCCACCGAATTAACCTGGCACGATGTGCTGGCTGAAGAGAAACAGCAGCCCTATTTTGTGAACACGCTGCATACCGTTGCCGGCGAACGCCAGTCAGGTATGACAATTTATCCGCCACAAAAAGATGTGTTTAACGCTTTTCGCTTTACTGAGCTTGGCGACGTTAAAGTTGTCATTCTGGGACAAGATCCTTACCACGGTCCAGGGCAGGCCCATGGTCTGGCTTTCTCTGTGCGTCCAGGCATCGCCACTCCGCCGTCATTACTGAACATGTATAAAGAGCTGGAAGCCACCATCCCGGGATTTACCCGTCCAACACATGGATACCTGGAGAGTTGGGCTCGTCAGGGGGTGCTGCTACTGAACACCGTTCTCACCGTTCGGGCGGGTCAGGCACATTCGCATGCCAGCCTGGGTTGGGAAACCTTTACCGATAAAGTCATTAGCCTGATTAACGAACATCGTGAAGGCGTTGTTTTCCTGCTTTGGGGCTCTCACGCGCAGAAGAAAGGGGCCATTATTGATGCACAGCGCCACCATGTGCTGAAAGCGCCGCACCCGTCCCCCCTTTCTGCCCATCGCGGTTTCTTTGGCTGCAATCACTTTGTGCTGGCAAATGAATGGCTGGAACAACGGGGAGAAAAGCCGATCGACTGGATGCCGGTATTACCCGCAGAAAGCGAGTAAAAAAATGCCAGCGATTCGCTGGCATTTTTATTATCAGGCTTTGTTCTGACGCCACCACTCCGCGAGCAGTACACCTGTCGCAACGGAGACGTTGAGCGTTTCTACGTTGCCCGTGCCGTCAATCGCCACGCACAGATCGTCTGCTGAGCAAGCTGCTTCTGGCAGAGCTTCGCGTTCGCGGCCTAACACCAGCACCATTTTTTCTGGCAGCGTGGTGTTAAATAGCGGCTTACCTTTATCGCTTGAGGTCATGACGACGGTATAACCCGCCTGGCGGAAATCATCCAGTACATCCACAATACTGTCGCCAGTAATGGGTTGTACGTGCTCAGCCCCTCCTTCAGCGGTACGGATAGCCGCACCTGATTCCAGCAATGCTGCGTCCTGTACCACTACGCCTTTTACGCCGAAGTGCGCACAACTACGCATCATACCGCCCAGGTTATGCGGGTTTGCGATATCTTCCAGCGCCAGCACACAATCCTGTGCTCCGGCCTGACCAACCCACTGCTTAACGGTAGTACCATTACGTTTTTTGATCAGGAAGCACACACCGCCATGGTGCTCGGTACCAGACGCTTTCGCCAGTTCGGCCTCATCAACCACGTGATAGGCTTTGCGGTTTGCCGCCATCCAGCGCAATGCTTCTTTGAATCGCGGGGTGACGCTCTGAATAAACCAGGCGCGGACGATGGCGTCCGGGCGGCTCTGGAACAACGCCTGACACGCATTTTCGCCATAAACGCGGGTTTCTTCCGCGCGCTGACGGCGTAATACTTCAGGATCGATAAAGCTCTTGCCGCTGATGCCACCGTGATCGGCTTTATCCGCAGTATCATCATTCGGTGCGCGGGACACGGTACGCCACGGTGAATCTTCACGTTTGCGGTCGCGTTCTACATCGCGGTCACGACCACGCTCACGACCGCGTTCACTGTTCGGACCCTTTCTGTCATCACGGGCAGGGCGACGACCGCCTTCGGCTCGGGAAGTACCGGGGCGACCGCCGCCTTTGCCAGTACGTGGATTTTGGGTGCGTTTATCCGAGTCATCGTCACTGCGGACGTACATCACTTTGACCTTGCCGTTTTTGTTCTTCAGTTCGTCGCTCATGTTTTTCTCCACCTGCTCTGCGCGAAGCGCGCAGATTACCCGATGTGCACGTCGTTAGCCATTATTTCATTTAAAAGCTAATGACTATTGTACTCATTGAATAAAACGCATTGTTGTTTAAAACAGTCTCTCCGATAATATGTAACATAATAGAAACATACTGGCGTCATTGCCGCGAAGTCCACCCTACTCATCCAGAGGTTAGTTATGAATACCGTTTGTACCAGCTGCCAGGCTATCAACCGCATTCCCGACGATCGTGTTCAGGAAGCGGCCAAATGCGGACGCTGTGGTCACGACCTGTTTGACGGGGAGGTGATCAATGCGACCGGTGAAACACTGGATAAACTGTTAAAAGACGATCTTCCGGTGGTAGTTGATTTTTGGGCACCATGGTGTGGCCCGTGCCGTAACTTCGCCCCAATTTTTGAAGATGTCGCGGAAGAGCGTAGCGGTAAAGTGCGCTTTGTTAAAGTGAATACGGAAGCCGAACGCGAACTCAGCGCACGTTTCGGCATCCGCAGCATTCCGACCATCATGATCTTCAGAAAAGGTGAGGTCGTCGATATGCTGAATGGCGCAGTACCCAAAGCCCCGTTTGATAGCTGGCTTAACGAATCGTTATAATCTCTGCGGGGCACATCTTGTGCCCCGTTTTCACCTCTGCGACAATAGCGTTTTTCAACGTGTTTTCCCATGACCGATAACGCTGTTCTTCAGTTACGCGCCGAGCGCCTCGCGCGCGCCACGCGTCCTTTCCTTGCCCGAGGTAATCGCGTTCGCCGCTGTCAGCGCTGCCTGCTGCCGCAGAAACTCTGCTTGTGCGCAACGCTGGTGCCCTCTGAGGCAAAAAGTCGCTTTTGTCTGGTGATGTTTGATACCGAGCCGATGAAGCCCAGCAACACGGGGCGTTTAATTGCTGATATTCTGCCCGATACCACGGCTTTTCAGTGGTCACGCACCGAGCCGCCGCAGGCGCTGCTGGAACTGGTGAAAAATCCGGATTACCAGCCGATGGTTGTATTCCCCGCGTCTTATGCCGGTGAAGAGCGTGAAGTAATTTTCACGCCACCAGCCGGTAAACCACCGTTATTTATTATGCTTGATGGTACCTGGCCTGAGGCACGTAAAATGTTCCGCAAAAGCCCGTACCTTGATAACCTGCCGGTGATCTCCGTTGATTTATCACGCCTTTCTGCTTACCACCTGCGTGGCGTTCACGCCGAAGGGCAATATTGCACTGCCGAAGTGGCCATCGCCTTGTTGGATCTGGCGGGAGATACGCAAGCTGCGGAAGGGTTAAGCGATCATTTTACTCGCTTTAAAACCCGCTACCTGGCAGGAAAAACTCAACATCAGGGAAGCGTCACAGCAGATTCATCAGAAAACGTTTAAAATCATTCGGTCACTGGTGTCATTAAGGAAGCCGATATGAGTCAGCGTGGTCTGGAAGCACTACTGCGACCGAAATCCATTGCGGTGATTGGGGCATCAATGAAGCCTAATCGCGCGGGTTACCTGATGATGCGTAACCTGCTTGCCGGCGGTTTCAATGGACCTGTTTTACCGGTGACGCCCGCATGGAAAGCGGTGTTGGGCGTACTGGCGTGGCCCAATATCAACAGCCTGCCTTTTAGCCCGGATCTCGCCGTGTTGTGTACCAATGCCAGCCGTAACCTGGCGTTACTCGAAGCGCTTGGCGAGAAAGGCTGTAAAACCTGCATTATTCTCTCAGCTCCCGCGGCGCAGCACGCAGAACTGCTGGCCTGCGCATCACGCTACAACATACGTTTGCTGGGCCCCAACAGCCTGGGGCTTCTCGCGCCCTGGCAGGGACTTAACGCCAGCTTTTCCCCCGTCCCGATTAAGCGCGGCAAGCTGGCTTTTATCTCTCAATCCGCCGCCGTATCCAATACCATACTCGACTGGGCACAGCAGAGAGAAATGGGCTTTTCTTACTTTATCGCACTGGGCGACAGCCTGGATATCGACGTTGATGAGCTACTGGATTACCTCGCACGCGACAGCAAAACCAGCGCGATATTGCTGTATCTCGAACATTTAAGCGATGCCCGGCGTTTTGTCTCCGCCGCGCGTAGCGCCTCGCGTAACAAACCTATTCTGGTGATTAAAAGCGGCCGTAGCCCCGCAGCACAGCGTTTACTGCATACCAGTGCCGGAATGGACCCGGCCTGGGATGCGGCGATCCAACGCGCTGGTTTATTGCGCGTACAGGACACTCATGAGCTTTTCTCGGCAGTCGAAACCCTGAGCCACATGCGCCCGTTACGCGGTGACAGACTGATGATCATCAGCAATGGGGCCGCTCCCGCGGCGCTGGCATTAGATGAGCTGTGGTCGCGAAACGGTAAGCTGGCCGCGCTGAGTGAGGAAACCTGCCAGAAATTACGCGATGCCTTACCTGCTCACGTGGATATCGCCAACCCACTGGATCTGCGTGACGATGCCAGCAGCGAACACTACGTTAAGACACTGGATATTTTACTCGCCAGTCAGGATTTCGACGCGCTGATGGTCATTCACTCCCCCAGCGCGGCAGCCCCCGGAACCGAGAGCGCACAGGCGCTAATTGAAGCCGTCAAACACCATCCGCGAGGTAAGTTCGTCTCTTTGCTGACCAACTGGTGCGGCGAGTTTTCATCCCAGGAAGCCCGCAGGCTGTTTAGTGAAGCCGGATTACCCACCTATCGTACGCCGGAAGGCACCATTACGGCCTTCATGCATATGGTTGAATATCGGCGTAACCAGAAGCAACTGCGAGAAACACCAGCCCTACCCGATAGCCTGACCGCCAACACTGCCGAGGCGCATACTTTGTTACAGCAGGCGATTGCTGAGGGAGCGACATCGCTGGATACCCATGAAGTGCAGCCGATTTTGCAAGCCTATGGTTTACACACTCTACCAACCTGGATCGCCAGCGACAGCGCGGAAGCCGTACACATCGCAGAACAAATCGGTTACCCGGTAGCGCTGAAGCTTCGCTCTCCTGATATCCCACATAAGTCGGAAGTTCAGGGGGTTATGTTGTACCTGCGTACGGCAACAGAAGTGCAGCAGGCTGCGAATGCGATTTTTGATCGGGTAAAAATGGCCTGGCCCCAGGCACGTATCCACGGTTTGTTAGTACAAAGTATGGCGAATCGCGCCGGTGCTCAGGAGTTGCGCGTCGTCGTCGAACATGACCCGGTATTTGGCCCACTGATTATGTTGGGTGAAGGCGGAGTTGAGTGGCGACCGGAAGAGCAAGCTGTTGTCGCATTGCCGCCACTCAACATGAACCTGGCGCGTTATCTGGTGATCCAGGGGATCAAAAACAAAAAGATCCGCGCCCGCAGCGCACTACGTCCACTGGATATCGCCGGGTTAAGCCAGCTTCTGGTGCAGGTCTCCAACCTGATCGTCGACTGTCCGGAAATTCAACGCCTGGATATCCATCCTCTGTTGGCCTCTGCTGGGGAATTTACTGCACTGGACGTCACGCTGGATATTGCCCCTTTCACGGGCGATAACGAAAGCAGGCTGGCGGTGCGCCCTTATCCCCATCAGCTTGAAGAGTGGGTCGAGATGAAGAACGGCGAGCGCTGTCTGTTCCGCCCTATTCTGCCGGAAGATGAACACTATCTGCAGCAGTTCATTTCTCAGGTAACCAAAGAAGATCTTTATTATCGCTACTTCAGTGAGATCAACGAATTCACCCATGAAGATTTAGCCAACATGACGCAGATCGACTACGATCGGGAAATGGCCTTTGTGGCCGTGCGTTGTCGTGATAACCACGAAGAGATCCTCGGCGTGACGCGGGCTATCTCCGATCCGGATAATATCGATGCGGAATTTGCCGTACTGGTTCGTTCAGACCTCAAAGGGCTGGGTTTAGGTCGTCGATTGATGGAAAAATTGATTGCATACACCCGAGATCACGGACTTAGACGTTTGAATGGTATTACGATGCCAAACAATCGTGGGATGGTCGCCCTGGCCCGAAAACTCGGGTTTGATGTCGATGTCCAGCTCGAAGAGGGAATTGTTGGGCTAACGCTGAATCTGGCCCAATATGAGGAATCGTGAGTAAGGTACTGGAAATGTTGACCACATTCATGGGTACTGGTGGTATCATTGCCCGCTTATGTCGTCTGCAAAGCACAGAGGACCCTTCAATGAACAGAGAAGAAATGCACTGTGATGTTGTCAAAATTTAAGCGTAATAAACATCAACAACACCTTGCCCAACTACCTAAGATTTCTCAGTCAGTTGATGATGTAGATTTCTTTTATGCTCCCGCAAATTTCAGGGAGGCTCTGCTGGAGAAAATAGCCAGCGCGACGCGACGGATCTGCATTATTGCACTGTACCTGGAACAGGATGACGGCGGTAAAGGCATACTCGACGCGCTCTATGCGGCAAAGCGGCAGCGTCCTGAACTGGATATCCGGGTGCTTGTCGACTGGCATCGAGCCCAGCGCGGACGCATTGGTGTTGCGGCATCCAATACCAACGCGGACTGGTATTGCCGCATGGCGCAAGAAAACCCTGGTATCGATATCCCTGTCTACGGCGTGCCAATTAACACCCGCGAAGCGCTTGGTGTTCTGCATTTTAAAGGCTTTATCATTGATGATAGCGTCCTGTATAGCGGGGCCAGTCTGAACGATGTTTACTTACACCAACATGATAAATACCGCTATGACCGCTATCAGCTGATTCGCAACGCGAAGATGGCCGATATCATGTACGATTGGGTTGCGCAGAACCTGATGAATGGGCGCGGCGTTAATCGTCTCGATGATATCCATCGGCCTAAAAGTCCGGAAATTAAAAACGATATCCGCCTGTACCGTCAGGAACTGCGCGATGCATCCTTCCATTTCCAGGGAGATGCGGATAATGAACAACTTTCGGTCACGCCGCTGGTTGGGCTCGGAAAATCCAGTCTGTTAAATAAGACCATTTTCCACCTCATGCCCTGTGCGGAGCACAAACTCACCATTTGTACGCCTTATTTCAACCTGCCAGCCATCCTGGTGCGCAATATCATTCAACTGCTGCGTGAAGGGAAAAAGGTCGAAATCATTGTCGGTGATAAAACCGCCAACGACTTTTTTATTCCGGAAGATGAGCCATTCAAGATCATCGGTGCGCTGCCTTATCTGTATGAAATAAATCTGCGCCGTTTCCTGAGCAGACTGCAGTATTACGTGAATACCGACCAGCTGGTCGTGCGCTTATGGAAAGATGATGACAACACCTATCATCTGAAAGGCATGTGGGTTGATGATAAATGGATGCTGCTTACCGGCAATAATCTTAACCCCCGCGCCTGGCGGCTGGATTTGGAAAACGCCATTCTTATCCATGATCCCCAGCAGGAACTGACTCCCCAGCGTGATAAAGAGCTGGAGCTTATCCGCACGCACACCACCGTCGTGAAACACTATCGCGACCTGCAAAGTATTGCTGATTATCCGGTGAAAGTGCGCAAGCTTATCCGTCGATTACGCCGTATTCGAATCGACAGATTAATCAGCCGTATTCTGTAATCAAGACCCCGTCCAGTGACGGGGTTTTTCCTATGGAGGCAACGGTGCGCCTGTGTATTCTTGCCAGTGTTTTACTTCTTTCCGGCTGTAGCCACATGGCTAACGACAGCTGGAGTGGGCAAGACAAAGCTCAACACTTTATCGCCTCGGCCATGCTTGCCGCAGCGGGGAACGAGTATGCACAGCATCAGGGAAACAGTCGCGATCGTAGCGCAGCTATCGGTTTGATGTTCTCAGTCAGCCTTGGTGCATCAAAAGAGTTGTGGGACAGCCGCCCCGCTGGGAGCGGCTGGAGCTGGAAAGACTTCGCCTGGGATGTGGCGGGCGCATCAACCGGCTATGCCGTTTGGCAACTGGCACACCATTAGAGACGTAAGCCTTTTCCCTTCCCATGCAGCATCAGCGATACTAAAAACGCGACGACTGCCAGAGCTGTAACGTACCAGAAGAATGTCGTTTCCATACCGACAGATTTCAGGGATAACGCAACGTATTCGGCTGAGCCACCAAACAAAGCATTCGCCACCGCATAAGATAAGCCAACCCCCAGAGCACGCACCTGCGCCGGGAACATCTCTGCCTTCAGTATCCCGCTGATGGAGGTATAGAAACTGACGATCAACAAGGCGCACATCACCAGAGCAAACGCCATATACGGGGACGTTACGCTTTGCAATGCTGTCAGAATAGGCACAGTGAAAATCGTCGCCAGCGCACCAAAGCATAGCATTGAAGTCCGTCGGCCTATTTTATCTGACAACGCACCGAACAGCGGTTGTACCAGCATGAACACACACAGTGCCGCCGTCATAATCCCGCTGGCTACGTTGGCATGCATACCGGCTGTGTTAACCAGGTACTTCTGCATATAGGTTGTGAACGTGTAAAAACACAACGAACCCGCGGCGGTAAAGCCAAGCACCATGACAAAGGCTTTGCGATTACGCCACAGACCTTTCAGAGAACCCGCTTCTTTCAACGCACGGACATCCTGTTTTGATGTTTCATCCAGTTGACGACGCAGCCACAATGCCACAATAGCTAACACCGCTCCCAGTGCGAATGGAATACGCCAACCCCATGCTCTTAGCGCTGAGTCTTCCAGGGTTTGCTGTAATATGACCACAACCAGCAATGCCAGTAACTGCCCGCCGATTAATGTCACGTACTGGAATGAAGCATAAAAACCTTTCTTACCTTCAACGGCTACTTCACTCATATAGGTCGCGCTGGTTCCGTATTCACCACCGACAGATAACCCCTGGAAAAGTCTGGCCAGCAGTAATAGCGCAGGAGCCCAGGTACCGATAGTTTCATATCCAGGAAGACAAGCGATCACCAACGATCCCATACACATCATACAAACTGACAGCAACATAGACTTTTTGCGCCCGTGCTTATCTGCGATACGGCCAAACAGCCAGCCTCCAATTGGTCGCATCAAGAAGCCTGCGGCAAACACGCCCGCGGTTTGTAAGAGTTGCGTGGTGGTATTTCCGGAGGGAAAAAAGATATGAGCAAAATAAAGAGAACAGAATGAATAGATATAGAAATCAAACCATTCGACCAGATTCCCTGAGGATGCACCAACAATTGCCCATATACGACGACGGGTGTCGCCATCTGCCAGCGCCCCATTCTCAGTTACACTGCTATCAGCCATTAGAATTGTACCCCTGCCAGGATCTTATGAATCTATCAATGATGTTTCGGGTCTGTTTTAGTAAATTAAATGTTATATAATTGTTATAATTCATTGTGAGAGATAGATCACGATTTTAATTAGCAGGGAAAGGATTAAGAATGTTCGAGGGAAGAGGGGCAGGTTGTCTGTCAGAAATAGTGTGAGCATTTGCGGGCCAATACCTCATCCAACAAGGTGCCGCCGGGAATGCCTGATGCGCTGCGCTTATCAGGCCTACTTTGTGGTGCCGTTGTAGGCCGGATAAGGCGGGACGCCGCATCCGGTGGTTTTCATCCCACGCAGACGCAAAAAAGCCCATCCGTCAGGATGGGCTTCTTCACTTTAATTAATGCCTGGCAGTTTATGGCGGGCGTCCTGCCCGCCACCCTCCGGGCCGTTGCTGCGCAACGTTCAAATCCGCTCCCGGCGGATTTGTCCTCCTCAGGAGAGCGCTCACCGACAGACAACAGATAAAACAAAAGGCCCAGTCTTTCGACTGAGCCTTTCGCTTTTATTTGATGCCTGGCAGTTCCCTACTCTCGCATGGGGAGACCCCACACTACCATCGGCGCTACGGCGTTTCACTTCTG